>JABMRB010000643.1 GCA_013202865.1 Candidatus Nealsoniibacteriota bacterium
CCGCGGTTGGGCACGATGCGTACGGCCAAGCCGTGGCACTTGGCGACGCCGGCCCAGGCCCGCATGGCCATGGTCACGTCGATCTCGTAGCGCTTCGGCGGCGAGATCGGCCCGCCGATGCCCTTTTGCACGATCGTCGAACCCACGTTCTTGCCGAGCTTCGCGAAATCGTACGGCTGCCCGGGCTCGAACGGCGCGTCGAGCACCACGACCGCGACCTGCATCGGCGCCTTTTCGTGCGCCTCCTCGACGTACAGCGCGAGCTTGGCAGAAGCAAGGTCGTCGAGCTTAGGCAGCTTGTCGGCGCCGAAATCGATCAGCATCACCCAAGCGTCGGAGTCGTCCTTCAGCCATTTGACGAACTGGTGCGTGAACACCTCGCCCTTCTTCGTCACGTACGCGACCTTCTTGACCGGCAGCACGGCGCTCCTCGTGGCCCTCACGGGCACGGCCGGCGGAAGTTGCGTGCCGATCAGCCACGGGCTCGGTAGGGTGGCCAGTTCTTCGTTCGGCCCGACCTTGGGCGTGGAGGCAGCCGCGGGCACCGCCGCGGGCGTCTGCCCCGGCGCGAGCAGCTCGCGACGCACGAAGAGCATCCGCGGATACACCGGGTATCGGCCCTTGGGCGTAGGGCAGTCAATCTCGAACTTCGCCGGCAAGTCGCCGGCGGTGAACGTCTTCTGCACACAGGTGACGGTGTCGTCCCACGTGGCGTCGTGGGCCTTGGCGATCTCCTTGTCTTCGTCGTACATCTGCTCGAACGACTTGCTGCGGCTGCCCGACCGATAGGCGTAGGTGACCACCAGCTTGTTCTCGCCGAGGGCCTTCGGATCGGCCACGGAAACCGTCACCACGTTCTTGCCCGGCGAAAGGTACGGCAGCGCGCCCGAGTTGTTCTGCACGATCGCATCGAGTTGCAGCGTCTTCAGTGCTTCCTTGAATGTAATCTTGACCTGCGCGGCCACCTGGCCTCTGACGGCCTCTGTGAAGTCCTTCAGGTCTACTGCGTTGAAGGTCTTGCCGCCGTCGGTGGAGACTTCGACCGCATCGGCACCGGCCGCCTCGCCGTTGGCTTTGGTCAAGAGGTAGGGGCTGCTGAAATCGACGACGACCACGCCCGGCTGGCCGCTCTCGGCCGGCACCAGCGCCTTGGCGGCGTACTTGACGTTCGCAGTCGAAACAAACGACTTCAACACCGCGTCGCTGGAAAAGTCGGGGGCGAACGTCAACGTGCCGCTGGAATAGCTGCGAGCCGGCTTGCTCTTGACGTAGGGCTCCAGCACCAGCCCGATGCCCGGGTCGTTGCGCGTATCCTTGTGGGCGCCGCAGGTGTGCGCGGGTGGTTTCTGGCTGTTGCCCCAGTACCAGGCGTCGGGCACGGCGTCCCAGGTGTTCGTCAGCGCGAAACCGGGGGCAAGGTTGACGTCGGCCGAGTAGCCGCGATCGTCGTGGACGATGCCCGCCCAGCCCTCGCTGGGCCCGACGCGATGGTGCGTCTTCAGGCCGCCAATTACTCCCTCCAACTCGTCGCCGCAGCATAAGAACGACGGGGCCAACCAGTACATCTTGTTGCCGTAGCGGCCGAACTGATTGTTCTTCGCATACACGCACTTGCGGGCCTGATCCATGACAAAGGCGTTGCGGATGAGTTCCTCGGAGTTGTTCGTCAGCTCGTCTTCGCTGGCGATCGTGCGTCCGCCCGGGGCGTTGGGATCGGGCTTCCAGGCGTAGAACTTCAGGAACGCGTCGAGGTAGTGCCACTTACCGTCGTAGTTGGCCTCGACCGTGGTGTGCCCGTTCCAACCCACGAAGCGCCAGCCCCAGCCGAGTTGTCGCCACAGGGCCGATTGCTCGGAGTGCAGGCCGCCGCAGAGGCTCCAGCCGTAGCAGTTGATTTCCTTCAACACGGGCAGCCCGCCAGGTTCGCCCGGGTAGGCGAAATGGTAATGCGTCAACTGCATGAAGTTGTAGATGGCGATCGCCTTCTCGTCGTTGGTTTTGCACTCGCGAGTGATCGACTCGACCATCGACTTGAGACTGGAGCAGTCGGGCGCCTTGTCGGGCAAGACCTTGATCTGCGAGACCAGCCCCGGGGCCTTGGCGGCTTTCTGCTGCGCCGCATGCACGGCTGGTATTGCCGTCGTCGCGCCGAGGGCGGCTGCCATCACGGCCCAACACGTCATTGCTGTTCTCGTTGACATGGCTTCTCCTTTTCCGTGGCTGTTTGTGGATTTCCGCAGTGGAATCGCTCCCATTGGATTGCCCATTAGAACAGTCTTCTGCTAAGGAGCTGACGCATCGATCGGCACTTCACAGAACGTGAGGGCGGCAATGCGGTTCTTCCCGTAAAGCAGGTTCTTAGCGTCCCACTTCTTGTCAACAAGGTAGGTGATCGTTTTCGCGGCGGTGGCCGACGCCAGCTTGAGCTTGAGCACGTTTCCGGACAAGGCGCCCGATTCGATCTTGCCCCCTTTCCCGTCCAAGTAGAACTGACCGCTCAGGGCGTCGCTCCAGGCCATGGGCTGGTCGAACTCCAGGGCAATCTCATCCATCTTGTCGGTCGTATAGTATGCCTTCTTCAGGTCGGGAGGTGCGATGGACTTGTCGAAAACCTTTCCGTAGTTGTCCCGCTCCACCAGGGGGCTTATCAACCGGGCCATTGCTGCGTAGCCGGCGGCCGGATAATGGCACGTTCCGACCGGCTTGATGCCGAGCGTGGACATGACGCTCATGTTCGAGTAGAGACGCGGCAAAGTCCTCTGCACGTCCCGCAGCATGTCGCTGGCCCTGTTGCCGCCCATGCTGCACGAGTTCGGCCAGATCTGAAAAACATAGTAGCGCTGAGTATTGGGATAATCCTGTTTCCAGGCCGCCGACATGTCCACAAAGTACTGCCGGTACGTTTCCCATCCGTAGCCGCCGCTCGCACCCTGCGCTTGCTGGTCGTTCTCGCCCTGGTGCCATAAGACGCCGCGAATGCCGTGGGTCAGGCCGGCCAACTCCACGCGCCGCAGCAAGCGCCCGTAGATCGTCTTCTGATCGGTATGATCCGTGGGGTTTCGCTGGTGCATCTCGATCAGGGTGCCTCCGACCGCGCCGTTGATGATGCAGATCGGAATCTTCCGGCTTTCCATCAGGTGCTTGGCAAGGTCCATGCCCCAATACCCGATCTCCCATGCACCGCCCTTGCGACGAACCGCGCCGCCCCACCCCTTGCTGACGTCCCCGCCCATGGAACCGAAGCTGCGGATCCAGTCGCTGGTGTATTCATGCTCGTCCTTTCCCCAATCCGTCGCTACCGCGTTGGACTGACCGTCAATGATGTAGGCATCCCCGCACACCAGATTGGTGACGGTATTGAGCACGGTTTCACTGCTGCCGCTCTTGGAGCCGAATTCCACCTTGTATTTGATGAGGCCCGAGTTGAGCTTGACTGAGAACGCGTACGTCTTACTCGCCGTGAGCTTCTGGCTTTCGTTCTTGACAAGCTTGTCGTCGGCATAGACCTTCAGGAAGACAGAGTCGGCCGTGTCGGACAATGAACCGTTGTAATGCAGCGTGCCTTCATTGTTGTCGTCACGGGCATAGAATTGATTGTCGACGGGTTTCTCATCTTTCCCCGGGATGCGATGTACCCACGCATCCTTCTTGGGTTCCTTGACCACGATCTGGATCGCCTGTGTGGTCGGTTTGCCGCCGTTATTCACCGCCGCGGTCACGGTCATCTTCCCGCTGTTCTGCGCGCGTTTGAGGATGAGCTTCCCGGGTTCAATCTCCTTGATCACGGCGATATCCGAAACCGTCCAGGTGGTGTTAAGATTACCGGCACCCTGCGCCTGCATCTCTTTCGCATTGGAGATCTGTGGCACGACCTCGATCGTCTCCCGGCCATCCCACCGTGCCGGCGCTTTCAAGGTGAAGACGGGCTCCGGAACGTCTTCCCGGATAGTTACGGGGACGTCCACGATCTTCACCGCATTGGCGCAGACCGCCTTGAACTGGAGGGTGAGCGACTCGTCTCCAACCACCCGGCCGGCATCCAACGTGAAATGGAACCGGTCCACGGA
>JABMRB010000075.1 GCA_013202865.1 Candidatus Nealsoniibacteriota bacterium
TCCCCACTGCCCACTCCCCACTCCCTACTCCCCACTCCCCACTGCCCTCCCTCCCCCCAAATTGCGACCTATCCTTTATCTGTGAGACCGTCTGAAGATCAGATCAGCACTGCTAACCGTGCGGAGTGAGGTATGGGGCTTTGTCCCGACAGACGCATCTTGTTGATTGCACCAGACCCGGCAGCCCATGCCGAGTTCCGCGGGATGATCTGCGCGGACGGCCGAGCGTCAGGCGCCGGTCGGCGTGGACTTCCGGCGGTTCTGGCAGGCATTGAGGTGGACGCCGTCGTCGACGGTCGGCAGGGGATTGCGTACGTCAGCGAATCCGTCCGCCAGAACCATTCCTATCTGGCCGCTGTGATCGACATGGACGGCGGCGGCGGCGTAGAGACCGCCCGGCAGCTACTGCGCGAGGATCCGGACCTTCCGTTGTTATTCTCCACGTCGGGCGACCGCAGCGAGATTACCCGGCATTTCCACGGCAGCGACCGATTCCTGCTGGCGGCGACGCCATGGGACGCCGAGACTTTGAGCCGGTTGGTGGCCATCCAGGTGGATCGGCGGCTACACCATCGCCACTCGGACAAACTGGCCAATTCGCTGGACACGACCCGCCGGCAACTGGAAGAGGCCTGCGACAAGGTCATCGTGGCCGACCGGGTGAAGAACGAATTCATGTCCAACGTCACCCACGAAATCCGCACGCCGATGAACGCCATCCTGGGGTTCACTCGGCTGTTGATGAAAGAGCCGCTCGACGAAGGCCAGGCGGAGAAGCTTCAATACGTGGACGAGGCCGGCAAGGCGCTGATGCGGCTGATCGACAACATGCTCGACTTCTCCAAACTGGCTGCCGGTGCGTTGAAGCTGAAGACGGAAGCCTTCCATCTGGAGACACTGGTCGCTGAAGTCGTCGGCCTCACGCGCGACGAGGCCTACGAGAAGCGACTGGCCGTTCAGTACAACGTTGTCGGCGCGGCTCCCCGCTGGTTGCGGGGCGACCGGATTCGCTTTCGTCAGATCCTGGTCGGGTTGGTGGAAAACGCGATCAAGTTCACCGAGCAGGGTACAATCCACATCCAAATCGCGCTCGATGAGCAAACCGACAACACGGCCGGGCTGCGCGTCACGACTACCGACACGGGTGTGGGTATTCCGGCTGAGCGGCAGGCGATCATCTTCGATGCCTTCGAACAGGCCGACGGATCGTCGACCCGTCAGGTCGGAGGGCTCGGACTGGGGTTGTCGATCTGCAAGCAACTGGTCGATTTGATGGGCGGCCAAATCGGTTTCCGCAGCAACCCGGGCCAGGGCAGCAGCTTCTGGCTGACGTTGACGTTCGAGAAACACGATGCACCCGAACCGGACGTGCAGCCGGACGTACCCTCTTCCGCCATCGTGCCATTGCCCTGCGGAGAACCGCGCGTGCTGGTGGCCGACGACGATCAACTCAGCCGAACGCTGGCCGAGATGCTGTTGAGCCGTGCCGGCTGCCTGGTCGATCTGGCCAGCGACGGGTCCGAGGCGTTGGCGATGTTCGAGAGGAATCGCTACGGTCTGGTGCTGATGGACGTCGACATGCCGGTAATGGACGGGCTCACGGCGATCGAAGAGATCCGGCGGCACGAGGCTGACGTCGGTGGGCACGTCGGCGTGATTGCCCTGACCGCGATGTGCAGCGACGACGCTCGCAGCCGGTGTCTGGCTGCCGGGGCCGACCAGTACATCTCCAAACCGTTCACACCGGAAGTGTTAATCGAAGCGGTGCAGCGGTACTTCCCCGGCTGCTTGGAGGCGTTGGAGTCGGCTGGCGGGTCGGCACGGCCGGAGTTGCGAGGCGGCAGGCCGGATCCCCCCCACACACTGGAGCACTATCTCAAAGCGATTTACGAGGCGTTGGAGGAAGAGGATTTTGTCGTTCTGGAGAATTCTGCCGGAGCGTTGCGACACCTGTCGCTACGGACCGGATCGCAGCCGGCGGCCGATCACGC
This sequence comes from Candidatus Nealsoniibacteriota bacterium, assembly GCA_013202865.1. Taxonomy (GTDB): domain Bacteria; phylum Planctomycetota; class Planctomycetia; order Pirellulales; family Thermoguttaceae; genus JABMRB01. The sequence continues at coordinate 1,992 of JABMRB010000075.1, forward strand.
GATGCGCGTGCAACTGGCCGCTCGCAGCAGCGATTTGAAGCAGGTCGCCGCGGCCGTGTGGAAGCTCGAAGCGGCTTTGGAAGATGTATCGACTGTAACCGCCGGTTCCGATCCTGTTGGGACCATCGCACCGAAAGGGGCATTTTGCCGTGAGAATTCTGATCGTTGACGACGACCGCGTCTGCCGTGAGTTACTGCGAACCGTGCTCGAGCCGTACGCCCGGTGCGATCAGGCCGTCAACGGCGACGAAGCCGTCGATGCCTTCCGCCTCGCCCTGGAAGACGACCGCCGATACGATCTCATTTGCCTCGACATCATGATGCCGGGGACCGACGGGCATCAAGCGCTCGAGGCGATTCGCGCCCTCGAACGCAGCCACGGAATCGGCGGCTCCGACGGCGTCAAGGTGATCATGACCACGGCGCTGGTCGACTCGAAGCACTGCATCCGCTCGTTCAAGGAAGGCTGCGAAGACTACTACACCAAACCGATCAAGCAGGACCAATTCCTCCGGCACGTGCGGGCGCTGATGGGGGACCTGCCCCCACGGCCCTCCTTCGACTCTGCGGCCGAGCGGCCCGCCGACGAATCCGCTCGGAAGCGATTCCTGATCGTCGACGACGATGCCGTCTGCCGCGAGTTGCTCAAGGCGATGCTCGAACCGTACGGGCGGTGCAGCCTCGCTTACGATGGCCGCGAGGCCGTCGACACGGTCCGCCTTGCGCTGGACGATAACGACCCCTACGACATGATGTGCCTCGACATCATGATGCCGGAAATGGACGGCCACGAGGCGCTAACGGCGATCCGTGCATTGGAGGTCGAGCGTGGCGTCTATGGCTCCGACGGAGTCAAGGTGATCATGACCACCGCCCTGTCCGACTCGAGACACTGCATTCGGTCGTTCAAGGAAGGTTGCGAACACTACATCACCAAGCCGATCAAGGACGAAGCGCTGTTCGACAAGATGCGCGAACTGGGAATGCTCGCCGAGACCGGTGCCCCTTCACGCGGGTAACGAGGCGTCGAGCTCGTTCTCGACCCACGCTACGTCCTTTTCGCCCTCCACGGGCATCCCCCGGCCCCCGGCCGACTGCCGCCATACGGCGACGCCGTTGGCCGGCTTCTTCCTCTCCGGCTTGGCGGTCAATTCCTCGAAGGTCAACGCGCCGTCGCCGTTCTTGTCCTTGGCCTTCAGCAGCTTCGCGGCCCGCTCGGCGGCCTCGGGCTTCTTCGCCTTGCCCTTGAGTTCGTCGAGCGTCAGCTTGCCGGCGTGAAGGCGGTTATTGCCTTCCGCAGCTTCTTCGTGCTGCACGCATCCGCGCCAGAGCCGTACCTAATGGGATTCCCAACTCCTCGGCAATCCTGACAAATGTCTTTTCCTCGTAGATTCGCATCCGAACCACTTCCCGCTGCTTGGCTGGCAACTCGGTCAGCAGAAACGGAGCTACCAAAGCTAGCAGCAAGGGGCCGCGCGTCGAGCGGAGAGAACGGGACGGGCGGCGTTCAGCAGACCTCGATCGAGTTGATCACGTTGGCGGTGCTGGCGACGTTCATTGCGGCGTGTTGGGCCAGTTGCTTGCAGTAGTAGGTACTGCAGAAGCCCGTCAGCACCACGCGTTCCCGACCGACTTGGACGTTGAGGTTCCGCACCCCGCGCCCCGTTTCGTGTTGGACGGCTCGTTCGACTCGGGCGGCCAGCAGTTGGGCGTCTCGAAGGGATTCGAGCGGTCCGGCCAGATCGCGGCACGAGACGACCGAGGTTTCCGTCGTCAGGTCTTCCATGGATTCCTCCTTGACCGCCGTTGGCCGGCCATTTCCTTACGGCGACAACGGCGGAACACTTCAAGGAACATCCGTGTTCCTGCCCCTAACTCCGCAATCCGGCCCTTGGCGACACGACGTCTTGGCGCGACGCCTAAGGTGCCATCTATTCCACTTCAATCGAGTTCACTACGTCGCTGTCTTTGCAGACGGAACGAACCAACTCCTGAGCCAGTTGCTTATGGTAGTAGCTTGAGACGTTGCCTGAGATCAACAAGGCATCGCCCCGTTGTTCCACCTGCAGATTACGCAATTCATAAACGGGACAATTAGCCAAGGCCGTTTGCGCCCGCGGTTGAACGTTGTTGGTCGATATCGGGACCATAAGAAACTAACTACCTTCCATGGGAAAAATCGCTATCGGTCCTCCGGTCGGGACCGTGTCCTCCGGTCGGGGCCATCGTGCGAGCAAGCCGAGCAGAGATGAGACCAGCGGGAAAGGCCGAGTCATCCCGGTACGGCCGCCCGAATAGGTTGTCTTCCGCCACGTCTTCGCTGGAGCCATTCCATCGAACGGCGCGGCGCAGTCGGGTCAAGGGGACCCTTACGCAATTATGAATCTAGCGGCAACCCTGCCTGGGAGTCAACCCCGTTTTTCCGAGATCTGCCGATTTCGGGAAGTTATTCTCTGCTTTGCCATTTAGCCCGTCGTGAATACACGGCGGGATGTGCCGCCCCCACGGGTGTGTTCACCCGGGGCTAAATGCAGGAATCCGGCTACGAACTCGGCTCGAAATCAGGGTTGATCTTGCCCTGGGCCCGCAGGTACTCGATTACCTCGTCGGCCAGTGCCTCGGCCGATTTCGTGCCGGCGTCGAGCACCAGTTCGGGGTTCTCGGGCCGTTCGTAGGGGTCGTCGATGCCGGTGAATCCCTTGATCACGCCAGCCCGGGCTTTCTTGTAGAGCCCCTTGGGGTCGCGTGCTTCGCATACCTCCAGGGGGGCATCGACAAAGACCTCGATGAAGTCGGGTGCCGGGATCAACGCTCGGGCCCCTGCCCGGTCCGCCCGATAGGGACTGATGAACGCCGTAACTGCAATCAGCCCGGCGTCGCAGAAGAGTCTGGCCACGGCGCCGATCCGGCGAATGTTCTCCTCGCGGTCCTGGGCCGAGAAACCGAGTCCGAACCGCTTGCCGAAGTCCTCGCCGTGGCGTTGCTTCAGGCCGGCCGGGGCGGCGTTCAGGCCGTGTCCGTGGCGGACATTGTCGCCGTCGAGCACAAAGCTGCGCACGCCGGTCGAGTGCAGTTTGTGGTCGACCAGATTAGCGATCGTGCTCTTGCCGGAGGCGCTCAGGCCGGTAAACCAGATGACACATCCACGATGCCCGAAAAACTCCTCCCTCTCCTCGCGCGAGACGGCATGCTCGTGCCAATGGACTTCCACGTGATGGTCACCGGTCATTTGGGGGGCTCCACGAAATTGTCGTTGGTTGGCGGTGTCTGTACACCGCGAGCTGGGGCGAATAGTACGTTGACGGGGAGATTTCCGCAACGCCAAACCGCTGCCGGCTTCAATGGCGTCGGTACTGCCCTCCTATTGGGGTCGCCTCCCGGTTGGCTCGCCGCTATAATCCGCTGACCCCGAAATGGATTTTCCGCGCAACGTGAACTGACCGAGCATGAGGAACCTATGAGCCCGACTGAAACGGCCGCTATCCCATCGGCGCAAACTGCGCCGCCCGCCCGGCTTATGGCCGATACCCTGTACGAGAAGTGCGTCGCACTGGCTAGAAATCTCTGGTGGAGTTGGCACCCGGAGGTAATCAACCTCTTCCGCGACCTCGACCCGATCCGCTGGCGCCAATTGGACCACAATCCGATCGCCCTGCTGTCGGAATTCACGCCCGAACGCCTGGAGATGCGGGCGGCCGAACTGGTCCTCTACAGCCGCATCAACCACGCCTATCGCCGGCTGCGCGAGTACGTGGCCGCGACCCAAACCTGGGGAAACACCCACGCCGGCGTGCTCGGCGCCAAGCCGGTCGCCTATTTCTCCCTGGAGTTCGGCGTTCACGAGTCGGTACCCGTCTACTCCGGTGGGCTGGGGGTGCTATCGGGCGACCACATCAAGAGCGCCAGCGGGCTGGGTGTGCCGCTGGTGGCCGTCGGGCTGTTCTACGACCAGGGCTATTTCAAGCAGCATCTCGACATTGAGGGCTACCAGCAGGAAGAGTATCTCGACACGAAGGTCGAGAACCTGCCCATGGAACCGGCCCGGGGGCCCGACGGGAAACCAATCACCGTCGAAATCGATACCCGCACCGGGAAACTGCTGGCGAAGGTCTGGCTGATGCGGGTCGGCCGCGTCTCGCTCTACCTGCTCGACTGCGACGTGCCGAGCAACAGCCCTGAGGATCGCGAACTGACCTCCCGGCTCTACGGCGGCGACAACCGCACACGGGTCCGCCAGGAATTGGTAGCCGGCGTCGGGGGCATTCGGGCCTTGCGGGCGTTGGGGATCACGCCGGGTGTCTATCACCTCAACGAAGGCCACAGCGGGTTCGCTACGTTGGAGGCGATCCGCGAGCGGATGGCCGGCGACGGCATGGGGTTCGACGAGGCCCTGCGCGACGTGGCCCAGCACACCGTCTTCACCACCCACACGCCCGTACCCGCCGGACACGACCGCTTCGACGGGACACTGATCGAAGAACACCTCGGTCCGCTGCGCGATCAACTGGGAATCTCTTTCGAGCAACTGATGGGCCTGGGACGCGTGGAGCCGCAAAATGATCAGGAGTCGTTCTGCATGACCGTGCTGGGGTTGAAACTCTCGCGCCGGGCTAACGCGGTGAGCAACCTGCACGGCCACATTAGCCGGCGGATGTGGGCCCACCTCTGGCCGTGGCGGGTCGAAGAGGAGATCCCCATCGGCCACATCACCAACGGCGTACACA
>JABMRB010000644.1 GCA_013202865.1 Candidatus Nealsoniibacteriota bacterium
ACCCTGCGGCTTGCCGACGGCCACCGCTCACCTATCAGCAAGCGGCGCACCGAGCGCAACTTCGGCTTCGAGGTCTGGCCGCCGAGTTCCTCGACCACATGGACGGACGACTGCAGCGCGATCGAAAGCGGCTTCGGGAGTACTACAACGCCCTGCTACGGGAAGCCGATCACAAGCGGGCCCGGGGCCAGACGAAACCCGACCCCGAGAAGCTGGAGGCCAGGAAGAAAGCGGTGAAGTTGGAGTTGCGGCGTAAGCTGATTGAGTTGGATGAGCGCTACGCGACGGAACTGACGTTGGAGCCGATCGTGCTCAGCCGCATGGAAATCCCGGCACTAGCGGTCGATTTATCCGTGCAACGCAAACGCGCCCAGCGGAGGCATACGGTCTACTGGAATCCGCTGCTGAAGCAGTTGGAGCCAATCTGTTGCAGCCGCTGCGGCTGCGGAACGTTTTCCGTGGCCTTCACGAACGAGGACGTCGATCCGCTCTGTGCCAGGTGTTCCGGATGAGCGGGACGGTCAAGAGGGGCATTGAGCCATGACGGCCAACGTGCCGGTGTGGCTTCAGCAGACTCTCGAAAAATGTTCCGAACGTTGCTCCTTGACGTTCTCGCCGGATGGTAAACAATTGGCCACCTTGAGCGAGGGCATTCTGAAGATCTGGGACTCGGCCTCTGGAGACCCGATCGGCGAATACAAGAGTCCGGGGCTTGGCCTACCTGGTCACATGTTTTCCCGCTTCGCACCCGACAACGAGACAATCGCCTACCGTCCACACCGCCGTAGCGTTCGATCAAGCTGCGATGCAGTCGCAAGGTGTGATCTAAGTCCAGAAACAATGGCGTCGCCATGAGCTACTCCGCCAGTTTCTTCATCGCCTTGCCGAACCGCTTGTGGACCATCGCCACGGCGCTGTCGAACTTCTTCTCTTCCTCAGAATTGCGCACGGGCGTCAGAACCAGCGAGCGGCCATCGGAAATGATCTCAAACGGCGTGTCGGGGGTGGCTTGGATCAGTTCCAGGATTGGCTTGTCGATCACCATCGCATAGCTGTTGCCGTGCTTGGTCAATGTCTTAATCATCATCTTTGCCTCCGGGGGGGATATATGAAGTACATCCAATGTACTTACGCCCGTCAAGTCCCGATTGACGGTAAGAGAAGCCGAGAAGCCCGACCAGCGTGAGATCGCGTTGGCTACTTGGGGATTGTATCTGAGCGATTGCCGAGGAATGCCAGAGCTACTGGCACGACGGCAGGCAGGCGCCGATCTACTACTATTGAGACAAGGACAAGAAGGAGATCGACCTGCTGATCTTCCGCGACGGCGCGATCTACCCGCTCGAGATCAAGAAGACCACCACACCGGCCAAGAAGGACATTCGCCATTTCTCCGTCCTCGACAAACTCAACATGCCGCAAGGCCCGGGTGTCGTGCTTTGCCTGACCGAATCGCCCATGCCGATCACCGAAACTCCTTTGACCCTGCCACTCCCCGTACGCAACTCTCTTCGTGACCATTCTCTTCCTGGTGATCGCTGGAAGTGATTGGCGGGCAGGGAATAGGCAAACCGGTTAACGCTCCAGAGAGCGCGAGTTGGAAATTGGCCGGCCATGACGGCTGTTCCTCGGGCCCGCGGCGGGGTACAAAGAGGTTGTCACCTTTGCATTTTCGCCCCTGATTTCCCGGCACTTTGTCACGATGAGCCGCATTTTCCCGCCCCTGCTCTTTCTGCTGACCCGTTTTGCACCCGAAATGAGTTGATCCGCCAGATCGAGTTCGTCAAACCCGACAACCAAACACCCCGCCAGCGACAATACCGTCACCCTTGACGGGCAAGGCTTTTTGGTCCATAATCTCGGTAGATACAAGGATACACCGAGGAAATGTATCGCCATGACCAACAAGGAGAAAACGCTGGACTTGATCCGCAAGGCTGGAGTTCTTCGGCCTCGCGACCTTCAGCCGCATGGGATTCCGCGTACGGCGCTCCGCCGCCTGGAGCAAGACGGTCGGGTGCGGCGGATCGCACGCGGTCTCTACGAACTTGTGGATTCAGACCCAACGGAACACATCGATCTGATGGAGGTCTGCAAGCGGGTCCCGAACGGAGTCGTGTGTCTCATCTCGGCGCTCAATTTCCACGAGATGACTACACAGATGCCTTACGAGGTTTGGGTGGCCATTGATGTGAAGGCGCACAGGCCGAACCTCGATCGGCGCACCGTGCGGTTCGTCCGCTTTTCGGGTAAAGCGTTGACCTTCGGCGTCGAAACGCATGACATCCAGGGGGTTCCGGTGCGAGTGACTTCGCCTGCCAAAACGGTCGCCGATTGCTTCAAGTACAGGAACAAGATCGGCGCCGATGTGGCTACTGAAGCCCTGAAAGACTTCGTCCGCAAACGCAAAGGCAAGATGGACGACCTCTGGCAGGCGGCTGGAGCGTGTCGCGTGAAAAACGTCATGCTTCCATACATCGAGGCCGTTCGATGACGAAGCGCCGCCCCAAAGACCTATCGGCCTCGGTGAAGACACAACTGCTGAACTACGCGCGCCAACGAGGTGAGGAATTCAATTTCGTCTTGATTCGATATGGCATCGAACGCCTGCTCTATCGATTGTCCCGTTCCGAGCATGCCGACACTTTTGTGCTCAAGGGGGCGATCCTCTTTCATCTATACGCGAACGCTCCGCACCGACCGACGCGAGACGTGGATCTACTCGGTATGGGATCGTCCGATGTGGCGCGGATGGAGAATGTCGTCCGGCAGATTGTCGAACTCGACGTCGCCGCCGACGGCCTGTCCTTCGACGGCTCCACGGTTCACGCAGAACGAATCAAGGAAGATCAGCAATACGAGGGCGTTCGCGTGACTCTGCTGGCGCACCTCGGAAAAGCCCGAATCCGACTGCAGATCGACATCGGGTTTGGCGACGCCATCATCCCCAAGCCGCGAAAGCAGGCTGTCCCTTGCATTCTCGATTTCGAGGCTCCGCGTCTGGCCGTCTATCCCTGGGAAACGGTCGTGGCCGAGAAGTATCAAGCGCTGGTCGAATTGGGGATGACCAACAGCCGCATGAAGGATTTCTTCGATCTGCAATATATGGCTAGAGAGATCGCCTTCGACGGATCTGCCTTGTCCAGGGCGATCCGTGCAACCTTCGGGCGTCGGAAGACCGATCTGCCCGACTCAGCTCCGGTCGCTCTCACGTCGACCTTCGTCGATGACGACGTGGTACGCAGGCGGTGGACGGCGTTTGTACGTCGCTCTCGCCTCGACGAGCGCGAGTTGGCTGTCGTTGCCAAAGATGTCTGGACGTTCCTGCAGCCGGTGACCGCTGCGTTGGTGGCGGGCGTCAAGTTCGACAGGAACTGGGAACGCGGCGGTCCGTGGCAGTAAAGGGAGTGTCACGAGGGTCGTTTGTCGACGCACCCCGCTGGTGGTATTTGGGTTCGTAGTGCTGATGTGGGTGTTGGCAAGGTTCCAGGCTCCCTCCCCTGGATCAGTCGGACCACCGGGATTCGGAAGGACGATGTTCTTGACACGGATTTTGGTATCCACTCGAATGCCAAAGGCTGCAACGAGTTGCAGACGTGGTGTGCAAGATTCGAAGGGCTGGGAGGTGCGAGTTCTTGGCAAGGTGTCGATTCCCCAGAAAAGGCCATCCAACACGAAGAAAGGAGCCGAAATGAACGTGACGGACCTGTTAGATGAGAAGGGCGGAAAACCGGTCATCTCATTTGAGTTCTCTCGCCCGAAAACAGAGAAGGCCACTGCCAACCTTGAGAGTGCGCTCGACAAGCTGGTCAAGGCGAAGCCGGACTATGTCTCAGTGACTTTTGGCGCCGGAGGCTCGACCCGCGAGGGTTCCTTCGAGCTTGTAGAGAAGCTCCAGAAGGAGCGTGACCTGCCTACAGTCGCTTATCTCGCAGGCGTCGGCCTGGGCCCCGACGACTTGGTTGCCTGCCTGGACAAGTTCAAGGCACTCGGAGTCGAGACGCTCTTCGTGATACGCGGTGATCCCCCCACGTGGGACGAGAGCTACGCCGCTGATCCCAAAGCGTTTTCGTACGCCTCGGACATGCTGGCTTTTGTCAAGAGCCGCTACGACTTCTGCCTGGGCGCGGCTGTCTACCCAGAGGGACACATTGAAGCGGAGAACATCGAGAAGGACCTGGGGTACGCCAAGCTCAAGCAGGACAACGGTGCTGAGTACCTCGTGGCTCAGTACTTCTATGACAACCAGTTCTTCATCGACTTCGTCGAGAAGGCTAAGTCTGCCGGCATCACGGTACCCATTGTAGCGG
>JABMRB010000645.1 GCA_013202865.1 Candidatus Nealsoniibacteriota bacterium
GGGAAACATCGGATACTTCCCAGGCAGCATCCAAACCTAACAACAGGCTGTAGTGTTTCGTGAGTTTGTTCATGGACGACATTCTCGCCCATCAAACGCTCAAAAACTACTAATCACCCACTAAAATCCCTGAAGAACCTCTCAGACATGGTCTCTACTCCCGGCACTTACGAACTCGCTAGCCCTCACAATCTTCATTATACGCCTTACACGTCCCGGCGTAAACCATTGCAGTTGCCACCGAGAATCGTCTGGCCCTCGTAGGAAAGACTCAGAGGTTGTGAGTCATTTAGAAACAACCTGTACGATGGGCCTCCGCGCCCGTCGAATCCAGAGGAATTCGACTTTCCGACGGGCTCGGAGGCCCATCGTACACTGCGCGGGGGCAAGCCCCGCGGCTCGCCCGTGACTCACTCCATCGGAGCCTGACCCGTCAAGCCGCCATCGAGCAACAGGCCCTCGATCGCCACTTTGCTGGAGCGGTACTTCAACAGCGCTTCGAGATAGGCCAGATTGACGCGGCAATGGGTCCGTTGGGCGGTCAGCAATGTGAGATAGTCGAACTCACCCTGCTTCAACCCCTTGCGGACCAGATCGAGCGACCTCTTAGCCTTAGGCAGGATATCGGCCGTGTACTTCTCGACCTGCTCCCGGGAGTCGGTGTAGCGAGAAAATGTCGTCGCCAACCGCTGTTGCAGAGACAATTCGACGCGGCGGACCTCGCTCTCGGCGGCCATCAATTGAGCCTCGGCCTTGCAGATGTTGCCCTGGTTGCGATCGAACAACGGCAGTGGAATCCCCACTTCGATGCCCGCCACGGTGTTGCTGACCGCGTCGTTGTATCGCACCGTCGCGCGAACGTCCACGTCGGGTACGCGTTGGGCGAACTCCCGCCCGACCGCGCTGCGAGCCCGTTGGACGCCTACCTGGGCGTCGGCCAACTCCGGGCTGCCCGTCAGAAGTTGCGACAGGACTGTCTGCCAGTCCAACTGCCGCAGATCGCCCTGGAGATCACCCGCGATTTGAGCGGGCTGCATTTCGGGTTGGCCGAGCACGGCCGATAGCCTTCGCCAGGCCGACAGGTGGCGATAGCGTGCGGCCGAGAGTTGCAGTCCTGCCGAATCCGCCTCGATTTGGAACTGCAACACGTCGGCGTCGCCCACTTCCAACGCTTTGCGTAAGTTCTCCGACGCCGTGACGCCCTGGCGGGCCACCTCGACCAACTGCTCGTTCGTCCGGATTACTTCCTGGGCTACCAACACCTCGTAGAAGGTCGATCGCAGGTCGTTGAGCACGCGTTGGCTTTGCGCCTGCCATGCCAGTTCGGCCTGCAAAACTTCGTGGCTGACTACGGCACTGCGATGCTGAAGCTTGCCGGCGGTGACGATCCGCTGGCCAATGAACACGCCGTGCTGGCCGGCCGAACCGTCTTCGCCGACGTCGTCGGATTCGTAGCCAATCGTCGGGTTCGGATACAGCCCGGCCTGGACCCACTTACCCCGGGTGGCCTCGATCCGCGCAGCGGCCTGCGCGAGAGTAGGATTGTTCGTCGCGGCAATCTGTTCCAGTTCGACCAGCGTAAGGCCCGATTGTGGTGGAGTGGATGGCGGTGGGGCAGATGGCAGCGGGGTTGGCTTGGTGTTGCTCTGAGCGGGGATCGGCAACGGTGGCGGGGGTGGGACCGTAGCGACCGGGCGACGGGGAACCGGCACCGGGGCCGGCAACACCATCGGCTCGGCCGACCGCCTGACCATCCGCTGGATGATCGACAAGGGCGGCCTCAACTCCTCGGGTATTGGGGCCGGCGGAATGAGCACATCGGGCGTCGGGGCCGGGGGCGGCATCTTGCGGATCCAGCGGGCCGTGGCGTCGCGGGATGCTCCCTTGCCGGGCGGTTTGGGTAATTCCACCACCCGCGCGCCGGGTTCATCTGCGGAGACGGGTTCATCTGCGCAGCCGGGCAATCTGGTACCCCACCATGCCGCCACAACGACACAAGCGATCGTGATTTGCCGGACGAACTTCATCGGTTCACGTCCCCGGATTGGTCCTGACCCACCCACGTGGCGCCCACGCCGGGCGCGCAAACGGCGGGGAGTCTCCGACCGAGACTCAGTAGACTATGTCGGAAAGGTAGGTTGTGCGGATTGAGTGGATTATTCCGATTAACGCGAGTTTATCGATTTAGTAGATCTATCTGGGCGGTACCACGTGGCCCGCCAGAGTGGTATTTGCTCTGGCCCTCAGCGCATTATGGCGTCAATCTCCCGTTTGGCGGGCAAACCCGCCCGCAAAACTCGCAGTGGGGCATTTCTGCTGACCTTTCCCCCCTTGTCGGGCGGTACAGGTTCCGATAGCTTTGCCGACAGCCGACGGAGAAATCTTGCGCTGGGCAGAACCGCCCACTCCTCTAGATCGTCTGTATTAGCGAAGCATGAATCGACCCCCAGCATCCCAGCACACGGCTGAAGCCGAACCGCAGCCGTCCGGCGCGCGGCTCGAGGAGGCCTTTGCGCGCCATCAGGACGAGTTGCTCGGGACGCTGTATTACCTGCTGGGTAACACCGAGGACGCCCGGGACGCGGTGCAGGAGGCGTTCGTCAAGTGCTGGCGCAACCGCGGCCAGGTGCCGGAGGTGAAGAACTTGCGGGCATGGATTTTTCGGATTGCCGTGAACACGGGCCGCGACCTTCGCAAGACGGCGTGGCGCCGCCGCCGCCGCCCGTTGGAGGCCGCCGAGGGGACTTTGGTTGCGAAGAACGTAGAACCGGCAGCGGACGCTGCCCGCCGCGAACAGCTCGAACTGGTGCGGCAATGCCTGCGGAAGCTTCGTCCGGAGGAGCAGGAGGTTTTCCTCTTGCGACAGAACGGTGAGATGACCTACCAGCAGATCGCCGAAGCGATCAGCATTCCCGTCGGTACGGTGAAGACCCGAATGCGGCTGGCCTTGACCAAGCTGCGTGGAGCGTTGGAAGTATGAACGTCGACTCGCCAACACGCCGCCGATTGCTGGAGTTGGTATACGATCTACTGCCGCCGGCGGAGGCGGCCGAATTGCGCCGCCGGATCGACGCCGAACCGGAGTTGGCCCGCGCGTATGAAGAAGCCCGGACTACTGCCGGGCTGTTCGCCGAGGCCTCCCGGCTGCCGGCCGAGAAACTTCAACTGAAACGCCCGGAGGAGACGATGAGCACGCCAACCGAACCGGCCCGGCCGAAGTTGCCGACCAAGCCAGCCGCGGCAACCGACAAGCGGCGCCGCCGCGGCACCTGGTGGGCGGTGGGGCTTGCCGCCGCGGCCGTGTTGATGGTAACCGTTTCCGCCGGGCTGTATTGGTCCGACTGGCGACAGCGCAGCGCGATTGCCGCGGGGCACATGCGACTGCAAGTCACCGGCCCGGCCGTACTACAGGCCGCCATGCCGACCGCCTATACGGTGCGGACGACCACCGTCGACGGCGACCCGATGCCGGCGCTGGTCGAGGTTTCGTTGCGCACACCGCAGGGCGAGCAACTGTTCAGCCACAGTGAAGTGACCGACGAGCAGGGCCGCTTGAAGCTGACGCTTGCCACCAAGAGTGCCCTGTCCGAGCAGGCCGTCTTGCACGTGGTGGCCAAGCGCGAAGACACCGGCGATACGGAGAAGATCGAGACGCGGCTGAAAGTCGACCCGGTCACCTACGCGGCGCACCTTTCGCTGGACAAGCCGCTCTACCGGCCCGGCGAGACGGTCTACTACCGTAGTCTGGTGCTCTCTCGTTTCGGTCTGGCCGCCGACCGCGAGACGATCCTCGAGTTCGAGATCCTCGATCCGGGCGGGGCCGTGGTGGCCGACTCGAAGCACGAAGGCGTCACCGAACACGGCGTCGGCAGCGGGGCGTTCGAGATTCCCGCCGCTGCTCCCGGCGGAGAGTACACGCTGGTGGCCCGCAGCCTGGGCGATTCGTTTCTCGAGCAGAGCCGGCCGTTCTTCGTCCGCAGCTACCGGCTGCCGCGATTGAAGAAGGAGTTGGAGTTCGCCCGCGACAGTTACGCCCCCGGCGACGAGGTGGTGGCCGATTTCCTGGCCGAGCGGGCCGAGGGCGGTGCCGTTGCCGGTGCCCGGCTGGAGATCGTGGCCACGGTCGACGGCGGGGAAGTATTCCGCGAGCCGGCCAGGGCCGACAACACCGGTGCGTATCAGGTGAAGTTCACATTGCCTGAGGAGATTGCCCGGGGCGACGGGCAACTCAACGTGATCGTCGACGACGGCGGCACGCTGGAATCGGCGGTCGAGACGATCCCAATCAATCTCGGCAAGGTCGAGGTGGAGTTTTATCCCGAGGGCGGCGATCTGGCGGCCGCTTTGGAAAACCGCGTCTACTTCGTCGCCCGCGACCCGCTCGGCGAGCCGGTCCACGTCAAGGGTCTGGTCGTCAACGGCCAGGGCACGGCGGTCGCGCTGGCCGAGACCACACACGAGGGCATGGGGTCGCTGGGCTTCACTCCCCTGGCGGACGAGACCTACCGGCTGCGAATCACCAGCCCGGCTGGCGTGACCAACCGGCCCGAGCTGCCCAAGGTTTCCACGCAGCAGAAGGTCGTGTTGACCACGGGGACGGGCGTGTTTGGGGCGTCGGATCCGCTGACGTTCAACGTGCGCTCGGCGGAGTCGGGTCTGCCGCTGGTCGTTTCGGCCTGGTGTCGCGGCGCGCAGGTCGGCCAGCAAACGCTGGTCACGACGGTCGACGGCAACGGGGCCAACGCCAACACGGTCAAGATCCCGTTGCCCGACGACGTCGGCGGAGTAATCCGGCTGACGGTACACGACTACAGCGAGCAGCCGCCGAAGCCGGTGGCCGAGCGGCTTGTCTACCGCCGCATGGCACGGCAATTGAAGGTCCGGGCGGCCGAGATCAGCGAGCGTTACTCGCCGGGCGACCCGGTAAACGTTTCGCTGATGGTAACCAACGAGAAGGACGAGCCGGTGCCGGCGGTGATCGGCGTGGCCGTGGTCGACGACGCGCTGTTGAATCTGGCCGACGACGACACGGCGGCCATGAACACCCACTTCCTCTTGACCTCCGAGGTGGAGAACCCCGAGGATCTCGAAGACGCCGATTTCTACCTCTCCGGCAACCGTGCTACCGGGAGTAACGATGACTCGGCCGTGGCCTTGGACTTATTGCTGGGCACGCAGGGCTGGCGGCGGTTCGTCGAGAAGACGTTGCGCGAATTGGAGCAGGATGAGCAGGCCGACGAGCAACGGTTGACCCGGCTGGCGGCCATCACACCGGCCAATCCGCCGTTGATGTACGACAACCTAGAGACGATCCGCTCGAAGTATGAGGAGAGCCTGAGCGATTATCAGGGCCGGCGTGAGGGCATCCTCAACGCGCTGATCACCGTCGGTTTCGTGGTGGGGTTGGGACTGGTGCTGCTGGTCGTGATGCTCGGGTTGTTGAAGGTCGTTTCGGGCGTGCGGCTTTGGGTGCCGGCCGTCGGCGTGACCGTCTGCTGTGCGATCATCGGCGTGATTCTTATCGAGCCGGCTTGGCGCGGGTCGGATGCCGAGTTGGTCGTGGCCTTCAAACAGTTCGACATGGCCCCGCCGGAAATCTCCCCGGAGACGAGTGAAGCAGCAACGGAAGAAGAATGGGACGAGAAGGGCGGCGACTGGGGACTCGACGGCGATGAGGCGGCCGGCGCGGAGATGCCCATTGATATGCTCGAGGACATGCCGGGCGAGGATATGCCTGCGGCGGACGGCGAGCTCGCCCTGCCGGGGGCAGCCCCCATGCCGGGCAAGCCGGACGCCGAGGGCGAACGGCTCGCAGAACTGGGAGAGAAGAGGAAGGCAGAACGCGGCGGACGGCTGATGATGGAGCGTGAGAAGGGAAGGGAACGTTTCCTTCGGGTAATCGACGGAAAGGACCTCAAGCAATTGGGGGATCTTCGGAAACAACTGGCTGATTTGAAGTTCGACGCGGATATGGACAAAGACTTCCGCAAGGAACTGAACGAGGCACTGGAGCGTCACCGCTTCGTTGTCCGCGAGTATGCCCACAGGCACGAATACCTCGCAGACGAGCCGGACACGCGGGTCGACTTCGCCGAGACACTCTACTGGCATCCGTCGCTGGTGGCCGACAACAACGGCATGGCGCGGATCTCGTTCGAGCTCTCCGACTCGGTAACCATGTTCCGGCTGCAAGCCGACGCCCATGGCCAGCAGCGGATCGGCTCCGGCGGCGGCGAAATCGTCTCGAAAATCCCCTTCAGCCTCGAACCTAAGCTGCCGCTGGAGGTGACCGCCGGCGATCGGATCGACCTGCCGCTGGCGGTGGCCAACGACACCCGCGAGCCGATGCCGGTCGAGGTGACGTTCGAGCACGGCGACCTGGTCTCGCTCGATACCGCCGCTGGCAATGACAACGAGCCGCAGCGGAAGCTGGAACTGCCGGCTGGCGGGCGGGCTCGGGAGTATTTTGTGCTGAACGTCACTGGCCGCAAAGGCGACTGCGAGTTGACCTTCCGCGGTACGGCCCAAGGCGCCGGCGGCAACCTGACCGACGCGATCCGCCGTCCCTTGGTGGTCGTCCCGCCCGGGTTCCCCAAGACGACGTCGTACAGCGGCCAGATCGACGGGCCGCAGGAGTTGGTCGTTTCGCTGCCCGAGCAGATCGTCGAAGGCTCGCTGGAGGTGACGCTCAATGCGTTCCCATCCACGCTGGCCGACTTACAGAAGGGCATGGAGGGGATGCTGCGGGAGCCGTGCGGCTGTTTCGAGCAGGCCTCCACGTCGAACTATCCCAACGTGCTCTCGTTGCAATACATGCAGGACCACGACGTCGCCAACCCGGCCGTCACGCGTCGGGCCAAGGAACTGCTGGAAAGCGGCTACGTGAAGCTCACCGGCTACGAATGCCGCCAGGCCAAGGAGGGTTACGAATGGTTCGGCAGCGACCCGGGCCACGAAGCGTTGACCGCCTACGGGTTGATGGAGTTTCGCGACATGGCCAAGGTCTACGACGTCGA
>JABMRB010000646.1 GCA_013202865.1 Candidatus Nealsoniibacteriota bacterium
CCCTCAAACTGCCCTCAATTCACCCACAGATTCTCCGGAAGAGCCTTGATTTCAAGGGTGTGCCGCAGCAGGAAGTCAAGTTCGCGGACCTGGGCCTGCACAACGACCGCGAATACCTGGTCTTCGAGTTCTGGTCGCAAAAGTTCCTCGGGAAGTCCCGGGGCTCGTTCACCGCGCCGGCGATGGATGACGACAACGGCATGCAGGTTTTCGCGATTCGCGAGGCCCGCAAACATCCCTGGGTACTCTCGACCACGCGGCACCTCTCCCAGGGTGGCGTCAGCTTGCTCGAGGAAGAATGGAACGCAAACGCGAATACCCTCTCGGGCAAGAGCACAGTGGTTGTCGGTGATCCGTACGTGCTGACGGTACATTTGCCGGAAGGTTCTCGTCTCGACAGCGCCGTAGTCGAGGGCGAGGAGACAGAGATCTCAAATCTGAAAGAAACAGCCACGGTTCGCATTGTCCCGTCGGCAACGAAAACGGTGGAGTGGAAAATGACGTTTACGAAGTGATCCGCTCCTGCTGGGTGGACACTGCGGTAACAAGCAACAGGGTTCAAGCGAAGGGTTCCAAGACATGAAGAGATTCATTCTGTGTGTTTCATTGTCCTTATGGTGGCTGCCTCCTTGCGACGCCGCCAACAATGACGCCGCGATCGACGTTGAAGCGCTGAAGACCGACATGACGTTCTTCACCGATGCCAGTTGCAGTCAACTCAGGGCCGGCGTCAAGCTGAAAGACCTGGACGGCTTCGAGAGCGACCTGCTCAAGAAGGTGGCGGCCAAAATGCTCGACGCAACCTACGACAAGACGTACCGAGCGGCCGCCTACGAAGCCTATCCTTCACCCCGCGCCTTGGGCGACGCCATCAAACTGGGCAATGGCTTCAGCCGTTACGAAAACATTACCGGTATCTGCCTGGAAGCGGGTGAACACGTGGTGTTTGTCGGAAATACGGAGGGCAAGGAACTTGCGTTGCTGATTCCCGACTGGATGCGCAAACCGGCCGAAGGGATCAATCCCACAAAAGATCCCAACGGTTGGGGCTTGCACAAGCAGCGGATCGCGCTGAAAGAGGGTGCGAATGTGATTCAGGTTAAGAAGGGCGGGAATGTCTACGTGAGCTATTTCGACGACCATCCCGAAAAGACGCCCAAGGTGCCCGTTCACTTTCCAACGGGCAAAGTGAACGGTTTCTTTGATACCTCGAAGCATACGAACGCCGATTGGGACCGCCTGCTGGACCAGGCGGTGAGCCCCGTCATGGACGCTCGCGGCAAACATGTCCAAGTCGCTTATCCGGTGGAGTGGTTCAACGTTTACACGCGTGGCAAGGGCGTGGAATTGCTCGGCAACTACGATGCGTTACTCAATCATCATTATACGGTGATGGGGTTGGTGAAGTACAAGAAGGTGCCCAAGAATCGCATCCTGGCACGCGTGAACTTCAACTATTACATGTTCCGCGACGGCGACGGCGTGGCGTACCTTGGCAACAAAGGCACCATGCGGATGGTCGCCGATCCCAAGGTGGTAATTGTCGGCGACCCATGCTGGGGTTTCTGCCACGAAGTGGGGCACGCGCTGCAAATGCGCCCGCAAATAACCTGGGGTGGCATGACCGAGGTGAGCTGCAACATCTTCTCGATGTATACGGTCACCGCCATGGGTAACAAGAGCCGGCTGAAAGCCCAGAAAAACTATGCTTCGGCGCGGAAGAACATTATCGAGGCAAGTCCCAAGAAGTCCTACCTGGCATGCAGGGACGTATTCGACCGCTTAGTTCCTTTTTGGCAGCTCCATCTCTATTTTGCACGCCACGGCAAGCCCGACTTCTATGCCGACGTGATGGAACAGATGCGCCGCAGACCGGATGCGGGCCGCGGGAATGAGTCGATTCGGAACCAGTTCGAGTTCGTGAAGATCTGCTGCGATGTGGCCAAGTTGGATCTGACCGACTTTTTCGAGAAATGGGGGTTCTTCTGGGTGGGAGAACTCACTGTAAAGGATTACCGCAACTACGATTACCACATCACGCAGGAGATGGTGGACGACACGAAGTCGTATATCACGAAAAAGGGATACAAGAAGCCGGCCGAGGATATCACACTGACCGAGGACTGATACCATGCCTGGAAATACTGGGGTGCTGCTGACAGTCTGGTCGGCGGACCGCTCGAAAGACTAGATCGCCCCCCCCCAGTAGGTAAAACCAACAAAATGGCTGCTAGTTTGTGTCGGGGTGACAAACGTCTGTCACCCCATTTGGTACGATGCAAACTGCAAAAAGAGGCGTATTTCTAGGAGAAAACGGGTTACCGCCGGAGGATCGAACACCCAGCCAAGGCCGAATCAAGCGGGCCGCGTCCCGGCGATTTCACTTGCCAGACATCTCCATTTCGGTTATAATTATTTGTAGTCTCGCTGAGTAGTCACACAGTAGCTTCTATGGGTAGTCATTTCGTCCCTTACCAGGAGGATGACGTCATGAGATTACGCAACTTGTTTGGCAGCCACACGTCATCACGTCGTAGTTGCAGCACCGCCGGGGCGCGACGTTGCGGGCGGACCACGCGGCGGCTGGCCGTGGAAGCGCTCGAACAGCGAACTCTCTTGTCCGTAGGACCGGTCGCCGAATTTTCCGCGACGGTCCAGCCGAACGATCCGGCCACTTTGGAAGCGTCTGCCATGGTGGCGGCCACAGCCCCCGAGGGCGAAGTGGTTCACGGTCCGTTGCGGGTGGGTGTATGGACCGAGGAGTTGATCGGAAATCTGGGCGACTGGGTCGAGAACCAGACCTGGCCCGACGTGTTTGGGCACGGTGC
>JABMRB010000647.1 GCA_013202865.1 Candidatus Nealsoniibacteriota bacterium
GGGGTCCCGTTGATCGCCGTGCGTCGAAGCTACCAGGGCGAACCGGCGGCGGCCAAGTACTACCCGAACGGTTTGAGCTTCCCGGTAACCGCCTTTCTACGGCCCATCTTCAACAACCAGACGCAAGCCGGCGGCCGCCCGAACCACCAGGCCCTGCTGGAACTCTACGATCCGCTCAGTTCGGTCGACACGACGGTGGCCGGCCGGCGCGTGCCGCTGGAGTCCGATCTGTCCACGCCGCTGGCCTACTTCCTCTCCGATCCGACGCTCGAATCGCTGGCGACCGTCGGACTGCTCAATCCCGAAAGCCTCCTGCAGTTGCGGCCCGACAGGCCCGACCCGATCATGGGCCTCTACATGGTGCAGCCCTACGAGCCGGGTAAGATACCCGTGCTGCTGGTCCACGGGTTGTGGTCCAGCCCGATGACGTGGATGGAGATGTTCAACGATCTCCGCTCGCAGCCGGAGATTCGCAAGCACTTCCAGTTCTGGTTCTATCTCTACCCGACCGGTCAACCGTTCTGGAACAGCGCGGCCCAATTGCGACGCGATCTGGCCGAGGCCCGGCATACGCTCGATCCCTACCGGCAGGAACCGTCGCTCGACCAGATGGTGCTGATCGGACACAGCATGGGGGGGCTGGTCTCGCGGCTGCAAACGATCAACAGCCGCAACGACTTCTGGAACCTTGCCAGTGCCGAGCCGTTCGATCGCATCCGGGCAGAGCTCGACGTGCGGCAGGAATTGCACGAGACCTTCTTCTTTCGCCCCAACCCTTCCATCGCCCGCATTGTCACCGTCGGCACGCCGCACGCCGGCAGCACCTTCTCCAACGAGACCACGCAATGGATGCTGAGTAAGCTGATCACGCTGCCGCAACGGTTGGTCGCCAGCCAGGGCAAGCTCTTCCGCGACAACCCCGGCGCCTTCGAGAAGTCGACCCTGCTGAAGGTCGAAACGAGCATCGACTCGCTGTCGCCCGACTCACCCATTTTTCGCACGATGCAACACGCCCAGCGCGGCCCTTGGGTCAAGTACCACAACATCATCGGGGCGATTCCCAACCGGGGTTGGTGGACCGCCATGGTGGCCGGCACCGACGGAGTGGTCACGCGCCGGAGCGCCCAAGCCGACGACGCGATCTCCGAGTTGACCGTCCCGGCCGACCACACGACGATCCACCTCCACCCCATGGCCGTGCAGGAAGTCCGCCGGATTCTACTGGAACACCTGGCCGATCTGCGAGCCCAGAGCCACGTAGCCGAACCGGTGACGGTCGCCGCGGAGCCCCGCGGCAGCCAGCACGTTCCGCGATAGCCGTTGGCGAACCAGTCGGACTTCCGCGGGCTGTTGCTGCCGTCGTCGTACGACCAGATCTCGACCTCGTAGGGCGTCAGCGCCTCGAGGTTCTCAAGAAGGATATTCAGCCCGTCGTCGGTGGTGGCCCCTCCGTCGGTGGTCCGGGCGAAGAGTACGTCGCGATGCAGTTCGCTGTAGGGGTACAACGCCCCGGACAGCTGCCGAAATCGATGTTCAACAGCGGGTCGGGCGACGTGCCACTGCCCTCGAAGTAATGCGTGGCTATCTGGACCACGTCCAACGCCGAATCGTACACGGCCACTTCGTCCAGCAGGCCGTCGAAGCCGCGGTTGTAGTGATTTCCGATCGTAAACGGCCGGGTATTGGTGCCGTAGGCGGCCGGCGCAACACCTCCCTGAGAACCCTCTTGGACGCCATCGACGAAGATCTGGATCTCGGCGACCGTGCTGTCGTAGATCCCGACGACGTGGTGCCACTGGTCGTCGGTGAGGTTCGTGCTCGAATTGGTCGTGAAACTGGCGCCGCCCGGATCGCGGAGAAAGAGATCGACCGTACCGCCGCCGACGTTGGGCCGATACCGCGTCATGTACCAGGGCGTCACTTGCGCCGAATCGTAACCCTTGACGATCACGCCGGCGTCGTTGGACGAGGTATTGCCCGGGGCGACCTTTAGCCAGTACTCCAACGAGAAGCTACCACCGGAGCCAAAGCCAAAGTCCGTGGTGTTGGGGCTAACGATCGTCGGATGGGTGGAAGGCGCATTGATCGCCGCGTTGGGTGGATTGGGTGCAAACTGCACGGCCGTGTTCGCATCGCCGACCATGCCGCCCGGCTGTGCGAAGGCGCCGGCCGGAAAGAGGATTGGCCGCACTGCCGGATGAATCCACGGCAGTCGGACCGCCCGCCTCGCCAAGACGCCAGTATCCGATCGGGCCGTCGCCCATTACGGTACTAACGTAGTCCGCTGCCGCCGGGCATGCCCCGCCGACGAGAACCACCGCAGCGATTAAAAGTTTCAGCCGAGAGGTCCGTGTCCAATGCATGTTGCACCTTGCCATATCAGGATGTTGTTTTGACGGACTGCGGGCTTCCGATCCTCCTCTGCGCGCAACGGCAAAATGAGCCACCAAGGGGGAGCGTCTCTCCGACACGGCCGCGCACCGCGACCGGATGCAACGGGCATTGGCCCGCCGCCCGGGGAGAGGGAAGGAACGGAAGTTGCCTACCTTTTAGAAACTAAATCCAAACTACACGTATACAAAGCACTATTCTATCTTCTATCAGGTCAAGCATGTTCGTCAAGGGTTTGCCGCCCCGTTTGGGGGCTGAATCTCGATAAAGGCCTCCAGGAGGCTTGGGCGATACCGACATTTGGGTGGCAACCTCGGTGCCTGAACCCTGCATCCTCGCACTGTTGGCCATGGGGGCGTTCGGTCTGCTGGCGTACGGCTGGCGGTGGAGGAAGTGATTTCCCTTGGCGGTGATTCCGCAGACATTCGCGCACTGACAGAGAGGCTTGTCCGATGAAACGAATCTGTGATCCACTCCACGTGGCGGTCGCCGCGTTGGCCGTGCTGCTGGTTGCGGTGCCGTGTGCCCGGGCCGATCTGGTCGGCTACTGGACGTTCGACCAGAGCGTGGCCTGCAAAACGACAGGCGGATCTTCTCGGAAGGATCGAGTACCAGCAACACGCCGGTGTACACACTCGGCACACACAGAACGAGCGACACGGGCGGACTTGATCTGTTTGTGCGCGACAACAATGCCACCGAACAAGCCCGGCAGCGGGTAGCACCGCTGATTTTGGTGGCGAAGACATTGCCAACTCGAAAACCTCAGTTCGCAAAATCGTCGGTGCGTCGCAGCCGCAAGAGGGTTCGTACTTACTGAGCCGCCTCTTGTGGCTGCGCCACGGCGACACGTTTTCTGAAATAGCGTGAGAAGTGGCGGCGCCGATTGCGGAAAAGTATCAGGGCTACCCGGCCGAAGCCTTCATGATCATTCGATCAATACAGTTATCGGTTGATGGTGCAATTCGGCAACGCCTCTTGGAGATTCTTGACGCCTTCGTCGGTGACTCGCGTGTCGTAGAGATTGATACGGGTGAGATTCCTCAAACCCCTCACGTGGATCAGCCCGGCGTCGGTGATTTGCGTCTCGGAAAGGCCAAGCCGTTTGAGTTGCGTCAAGCCTTTCAGATGCACTAGTCCGGCGTCGGTGATTTGCGTGCCATCGAGGTGCAGTCCCTTGAGGTTCGTACAACCGCCAAGTGAGGCCAAGCCGGAATCCGTTACCGCAACACAACCGTGAAAGTCAACGCCTCCGACCAATTTGCTGCCTTTCAACAGTTTAAGGGTGGCATCAGTTACCTTTGGGGGATTGGAATTCGGCGAGACGCTTACCAGTCCACGCGAGTGATTAGAAACGCTTGCACCGCGTTGATAGAGACTGTCGCAGAACTCTTCAAACGCCCTTGTTCGCCGCATGTAGTCCGCTGTCCATGCAGAAAGGACCGCAACGATCGCAGTTACCACACACAGTGATCGAAGGCTATATTGAAACCAACGCCGTTTGGGTTTGGGGTCGTCGGCCATGGCCATTCCGTTCAAGGCTTGGAAACCGGCACTATATCCAAATCTGCCCAACCAGTCATCCGGGGGATTAGGCAACGCGTTGTGCGGAAAGTGTCGGGGCCACCCGATGCCAACTGAATACTGACGACTGAAAACTGACAACCGCCCTCACAACCGCATGAATGCGGTCACTACGAGCCTACCGCCCCGCGATGCCCAACTCTTCGGCGTGCGGCTTCAGGGCGTCGATCACGAAACGGATGTGATCGTCCAGTTCCACGCCGAGCCGCTCGACGCCGTGGCGGATCTCGTCGCGGTTGACCTTGGCGGCGAACGACTTGTCCTTGAGCTTCTTCTTCACGCTCTTGGGCTTCAACGTCGCCACGCCCTCCGGACGCACCAGACTGCACGCGATGATGAACCCGGCCAGTTCGTCGCAGGCCAGCAGCGCCTTGTCCATGGGCGATTTGGCCTCGAACCCCCATTGCGTGTAGTGCGTCGAGATGGCGTAGGCGATCTCCTCTTCGCCCCGCTCGCGCAACCACGCGACGGTCCGCCGCGGATGCTCCTCCGGCCACCGCTCGTAGTCCGCATCGTGCAGCAGCCCGGTGACGGCCCACGTCTCCTCATCGGCCTCCGCATCCCCATACACGCCGGCCGCCCGCCGCATCACGACCTCCACCGCCCGGGCATGGTTCAGCAGCGACGGGTTTTCGGTCCAGGATTTGAGTTGTTCGAGTGCTTCTTCGCGTGTTAGCGGCATGGGGCTTCACCGTTTATGGAGAGTTTGCGGACAAGTATTCTGACGGGATAACAGGATGGACAGGATAAAGGACCAAGAAAGCGTTTGTCAAGCATACCCGTCAATCCCGTCCAACACCCTCCACGGTCGGCATTCCCCGGGCTGGCATGCTTGTGTCCGCTCTGCCACGATATCAAGGCGTAACGTCAAGAACAACATATCTGCCAAATCTGTCCTTTCCTGTTTCGACGGTATTTTGAAGGCGTTCCTTGTTCGAGCTGTGAAGAAGGAGAAGTTCGTACGCCTGGTGAAATTGTTGATCCGTTACGAAATGCGGCTGGAAATTCGTGACGAGGTTGTCACTGAAAATAGGGTAGAGTCGCAGCGAGGCCGTCATTGCGCCCTTCTTCGCAGCCACGTCCAGCCTGGCGACCAGGCTGAAAGGCGCCATCCGCTTCTGCTGATATTGCCCGGACGAGTTGAACATGAAGTTGCCGAGACTGTAGATAATCCATCGCCCTCGATATTGCTCGATTTCCTGAAACAGATGGGCGCCGTGTCCGATCACGAGATCCGCGCCCGCGTCAATCAGAGCGCGTGCGAGTCTTGTTTGCTCGGCAGTTTTCCACGCGTAGTTCTTTCCATAATGTGGATAAGCCACAATAAAGGCATCGCGAGTTGCGTAGCGAATTGATTCGATTTGTTCGGAGGCTCGATCCACCGTCCAAGCGTTGGCGCCACCCTTATCGCCGTCTGCGTAGAAGTCGTACGCTTCATCATACGTTTTGCTGTATTCAAACCCCGCAGCAATCACCAACCGGAAGGGCCGGCCGGAGGATGCTCGAAACGCAAAGGTTCAGCCGCAGACGCCTCATCCGTACCTGCACCAAACCATTGAATGTCGTGTTCTTCCAACGCTTCCAGAGATTGCCGCAGGCCCATGATCCCGTAGTCTAGCGTATGATTGTTGGCCAATGACACCGCGCCGATGTTATGCTCTTTCAGGACCCTGGGAGCCTCAACCGGATCGCTGTGGTGGACGCACACCTTCTTGCCCGTCAGTGGGGACGACGGCAGATCGGTAACGGGGGTTTCGAGATTGGCGATCACGAGATCCGCCTGCCGCAAGAATGGAGCAAAGCGTTTCAGGCTGTGTTCGTACCCTTTGGTTTTCAGTACGTTGTCTCCGCCACGTCTCTCGATCTCCTCTTGATAATTCTCACCAAAGCTCGTATCGCCGAGAAACACAAAAGTCAACGGTCGGCTGGGAGCGTGGACGGCCCGTGCGACGTCAGCGGAGCGCATACGTGAAACGTAGTATCCGCAGAGCAAGATGCTGCCCGCGATAATTATCAATAACAATCGTCTCATAGGGCGCCATTGTAGGGCCCAAGGCGGTCGGCGTCCATTAGCGCAGTAGGTCACGGATCAGCCAGCCCTTGGTCAAGAAGAAGCGTCTTGACGCCGAGAGGCGTATGTGGAGAATCGACCGCGCCTTGGCGAATGCGTTGCAGCAGGTCTTGGGTTACCGGTTCCCGCTTGACGATCCGGCCCATGTCCAACCAGTCTTCTAGGATGCCCAATTTCACGTCACGGCATGCCAGATACTGAACACAAGTAAGGGCCGTAACGAATGGGTACTCCCCTGGCTGTATGAGACACGCTTTGTCACTTCTCTGACGGCACGTCGTCAGGTTCACCACTAAGACATGGTGTTGGTCTAGCAGGGGATCGGATATGACAATCCACAAGTGGTTGTCAGAATGATTGCCCGTGTACTGAAATGTGTCACCACCGCCCAGTTCAGGTGGTGGCTCGCGAGAAGAGGTCATCGACGACGGCCTTGTCTCTGAGTTCCTGAAGCACTTCGTGTACTTCGTCTTGTTCACACACAGCTTTGACGATCGACTCCACCGGGATCACAGCAGATGTGCCCCGCCGTTCGTGCTCGCGCCACTCGGGAAAGGCATGGGTTGCGACGGACAAGTCATAGTCGTCCAGGGCATTGTGGCGATCGGCCGTCTCGTTTAGGAGGTTGATCTCGTAATCCGACAGAAGTTCAACCCCGGGCTCTTCGCTCAGCACAAGATCGCGGGGGCCCTCCGTTGTGATATACCGCGACCACATCGGTTCGTCGATGTGATTCCCTTTGATTAGGTCGTAGACCGGACTGTGCAGAGGCCCATTGTCCATGGCCACGACCTTCCCGCCAACAATGGGGTGCCCTCGCTGCTGGATGGCCGTGCGGTCGGCAATGTAGAGGAGTTTCAACAGGCGTAGCCGCGTCGTCCGCTTGCCTAGATGCCGCAGGACAACACCGGCTGCCTGTGTTGCCTTTTTGGAATCGAAGTGAAGCAGCATGATCTTGCACCTCTGAGGGCATGAAACGGGCGAGATTGACGTGCCTGGTTTGAGTCAAGCAAGCAACCCGCTTTCGTCTCCTATGAACGTAAGACACAGCTTGATGACTGGAGGTTCGATCCAGAACGTCTAGTAGTATTCTAGAATCGCCCGGAAAGCGTGTCAACATCGCTACTGCCCACCCGCCGGCCGCTTTCACCCCTTCCCGCCACCAAATCCCGCCCAGAACCCCCGTCAAACGCGGATTTCACCGAAGGTTGCGTTGAAGGAATCGGCACTGCACAAACCGCGAGAAATCGGCTCTACCGCAGGGGCTAACTTGCCTAGATTGTCACGGTCGACAGGCAATGGTGGTCTCAGTAGGGATCTGGTAGATTATTGGCGCTTCTTGTGGGTGCGGGATCTTACTGACAACTAGTGAACTAAATGGAGGAGGTGCCTAGAAATGCCAAGACCAGACGAACCGAAGCGACAGAGTGTCCTGGAAGAAATCAGAAGGAACATAGAGGCTGAACAGAATCCGGTTCAGCTTACAGAGAGTGCAAGTGACGACACTGACCGCGTCTTGAGAGACTTGGAGAACAAGCTGGACCGAACGAGAGATTCCGATGAATAGTCTGCTGGCTGCTGTCAAGGTTGTAGACGAAGCCGCAAAGGAACCGGGACCGTT
This sequence comes from Candidatus Nealsoniibacteriota bacterium, assembly GCA_013202865.1. Lineage (GTDB taxonomy): Bacteria > Planctomycetota > Planctomycetia > Pirellulales > Thermoguttaceae > JABMRB01. Next base: position 7,668 of record JABMRB010000647.1, read on the forward strand.
CTGGTGGTTGCCACTCGTGGCCGCGGCCGTGATCGGCTGGATGCTGAGAGCGGCGAAAGACTATCACGAAATCCGCAAGAATCGCCACGCAATCCGAGAGTTAGTCAGCAAGCAACTAATCCAGCGTAACGAGTGTCGTCACATTTGGGATGAGGCCCACCAAGAACTCAAGAGGCACCTCAGTGCTCTCATGCCGTTGGTCGATCAACCCAGCGAAGCCACTGAGGAACTGCAGAGCGTGCGACAACAGGTCTGCGAAGCGTTGACAGATGTGATCTCCAAGTACGTTTCGCTGTTTGAGTTCACATGCCACGTTTACAAAGATGACAAGAAGAGGATGGCGAGTGAAACGGACTCGGCAGTATGTGAGCTACGAAGGTGGTCGCGTTGCGTGCAAGCAGTCAATCACCCAAGAATACTTGAAGCGTTAGATCGATCGCCGCTCGCCATTAGCAAGCACACGTTGAGCCCTCTCCGAAGACTTGCCGAGAAACTTCCGGTTCCCGATTCAATGCGGAAGCAATTCTGTGAGGAAATCCTGGCGGTAGTTGCTGCCGGACTTTGAGCGGCCTCCGGGGCTTGCATGTCTGCGTCCGCTCTGCCACAATATCAAACACCGACCAACCACATCCGCAAGGCCTTCAATCGGGCCTCTGCCGGACACCATGGGGCGGAACCGCTTATGCTCGCGAAACTCCAAACCTTCTCGCTGCTGGGGATCGACGCCTTGCCCGTCGAGGTCGAGGTCGACGTCTCGCCGAGTGGGCTGCCTAAGACCGTACTCGTGGGGCTGCCGGAGGCGGCGGTCCGCGAGAGTACGCATCGGGTGGAACGGGCGATGGTCAACTCGGGGTTCCAACGGCCGCAGAGCCGGTTGGTAATCAACCTTGCACCGGCTCAGCCACCACCCGGTAAGTTTCCCCAGACACGGGGATAATCTCGACTTTGTCGAGAAAGGACTTCTTTTTGGTGGGTTCCCCATCCCGCCTAGTATAGCGATAATGGAGAACTATTCGGTCAATCACAGCCCGCAGGGCTTCTGCCCTCTGCCGGTAGGATTGATCCTCTCTGACAGTCTTTAGGGCGTGGCTGTAAGCCGCCTTACGGGCTTTCAATTCAGCCTTGATATTACCATAGGGCCCCCGCAGGTCACTCAGTTGCGACGTGAGGGCGTCTAATTCGTCCTGTAGGGCTTCCATGCGGACGTTTGCCCGTTTCTTCATTCGTGCCGGTAGGGTCCGGTAGTCGTCCAGCATCTTCTCTATCTGGGCTTCCTTTTCGGCTACTTGCTTTTCCAGGGCGGGGCGCATGCGCTCGTAAATCACGCCGTATAGCTCTGGAAAGGTTCTTGCTTTGTCTCTTTTCGATTCGTGGTTGTCTACAAATAGCATCATTTCGACGCAGGCCTTGCCATAGTCAACCTCCGCATCCCACACGGAATGCCAGAGCGGTTGGGCTAATTCAAGATTACCAGTCTCCACAGCCTCCAATAGCTGCGCAACCTTTGGCTGCGCGGCTTGCAGGTAGTCAACTACGATACGCTCGATACGGTCGTGATAGACCCGGTGCGTCCGGCAGCCGGTCGGATTGTTCCTGCCCGATTCGCCATAGTTGGCACAGAAATAGTTGGCGGGCAGGTCTTTGTGTGCGCTAGACGCCCGCATGGGGCGGTTGCATTTCCCACAGACCAGAAACGGTTTGAGCCACAACGCGGCCGTATTGGGGGCTCTGCGCGGCGCGACGGTATGCTTCGCACTGGACGCTTTCAGTTTGGCTTGCACCTTGTCCCAAGTCTTCTGAGTTATGATCGGAGGGAATAGCGGCTTGTCCGGTTGCACGTAATCGGACGGGTCACGTCGTCTGCCGCCCTTTACCCGTCCGTTTGTCCGTTGGACGGGTTGCACCTGCCCGTCTCGATATTCAGAGAACCTTGACCCGGCTCTTTTGTTCCATGCTGGTCTACCGATGTAGACGGGATTGCGCAGGAAGCATTGTATCTTCTGTTTGTTCCAACGGTCCCCGAATACCGGGTCAGTTCCAGTCGCATTAAGCCTGTCGGCAATCTGGAGCGGGCTAATGTCTTCGGTCGCATACCACTTGAAAATGCCTTTGATTGCCTGCAACCGATCCGTTTCTACAGTCGGTCGGTCCTGCATTGTGTCGCCCGGGTCTTTTGCAGGTGAGTTGCCCTTGCCGTCAAACCGTTCGGCTCGCCCATCGGGATAGACCTTGCGCCGTTTCATGTGGCCATCGTAGACCACCCGCCACTTTTCCTTGCCTTTGGGGCCAAAGCAAACGGCATCGCAGCCGTAGGGCGGATAGCCGCCTGCCCGTTTCCCTGCCTTTGCGTCCCGTATCTTGGCAGTAATGCTGCGGTGCGCTTTTTCCTTTTGCTCGCGGGTGCTGGTAATGGCCCCCAGCGTGCCTTGCAAGATTGAAACGTCATCGTCGGCCGATAGATCATTGTCGTTTACGTCGATCAAGCGGCAACCATGCTCGCGTAGCACGTCAATGAACCGCCCCCACTGGTAAGCATCGGCCACGCCGAAACGGTCTTGACGGTCAATGACAATCAGACTGACCAGACCACCCTGGACGGCTTGCAACATGCGTTGAAAGCCAGGGCGTTTGTGGGGTAAATCGCGGGGGTTTTTCCCTTCGCTATCCTCGAAACGAAGTAGGATCGTTTTCCCGGTGCGCTCTTCCCATTCTTGGAGGGTCTGGTACTGGCGGTCGGTTTCCTGTCGGTCGCCTGAGACTCGGACATAGCTTGCAATGGCTGGCATGGTGTGGCCTCCTATGCAAGTATAGCTTAATCAATCGCGCGTCCCCGGTCCAACGAAATACCCGCCCGATAGCGGGGGCGGTTCCGTGACCTACGCTTAGATGTGACTGACCCCAAACCCCAGAGAACACAACCATGCAAGACGAGATCAAAGCCCGAATCCGTGCTGCGGTCGAAAAGGGCAGCCGGTCAGACTGCGAACGCTGTTTTGACGAGGGCGGGGGAGGCGTCAATCAAAACCCCGATTGGGTGTTCGTGACTGCCAGAATCAAGTCTGACAACCCCGTGTGCGTCGCTGTTGACGGCATAGCAAGAGAGCTAGGCGGGCGAGTAGTCGAGCGCAACCCCGAAAGGGCTGTGATTAAGGGCGAAATCAATGGGCGTAGATACACTCTGCAAATAGTCCTAGAACCCGCAGGCACCATAGTTGCCCAATAGCGGCACCACGACCCCGTTAGTTCTTTGACCCTGCCCCTTGGATTGCCGCGTCAAGCGTCATCGGTTATCTGAAAAAACGAGAATAGAGCCGGGTGCCCTGCGGGTATCGGGTCCCATTGTGGCGCGCTCGTTTTTGACCCTCCCTCCCCCGTGGCGCGGTTGTGGCGCGGTTGTGGCGCGGTTGTGGCGCGAACCATCCCACAACCCAACAGCAGGACGTGAGGGGCCGGAGAAATGCCCCACGAGTGAGGGGATTACCCGCCCCTCACCAGACCCTCCCGCATCGTTACCACCGTCACACCTCCCCCTTGCAGCCAGCTATTGAACGCGTGTCCACAACACCTGGGACGATTGTACTCACGTTCAATCAGGTTCGTTCGGCTACTGTTGGCTCTGTCTCGGCTGTTGTGGCTGCTGATTCTGTCTCATTCTCAATCAGTGAATCACTGACTCACATTGCCTGCGGGTTGTGACACCCTTGCGGGTTTCTATGGAGGTAAACGCCGCATTTTTCTAATACATTTACTTGAATGTTCGTCGAAGTTGGTGTATAATTGAATAGATAGACATATTAACAGTGAGGTGACACCATGACACACGGCAAACCTATCGTTGGATACCTGAGAGTTAGCACAGCGGGGCAGGGCAAGAGCGGGTTGGGGCTGGACGGTCAGAAAGAGGCGTTGCGTCTATATGCAGCGCAGGGGGCGGGGCGAGTGCTTGCCACGTACACCGAAGTAGAAAGCGGCAAAAGGGCTGACAACCGCCCAGAGTTGCAGAAGGCAATTGCACACGCCAAGCGGAGCAACGCTACGCTTGTCATCGCTGTTTTGGATCGGCTCGCCCGGAACGTCCACTTTATCAGTGGGATTATGGAGAGTGGGGTGGATTTCTGTGCTTGCGATAATCCGTTTGCCACTCCGTTGACGATTCACATTCTGGCGGCCGTTGCGGAAGACGAAGTCAAGCGAATCAGCAAAAGAACGAAAGCCGCGCTACAGGCAGCGAAGGCTCGCGGCGTCAAGCTGGGGGCGAGCCGCCCTGAATGCCGAAATCTCACCCAGGAAGCCCGTGTACGCGGTGCAAAGCGGTCTGTGGAGGTTCGGACGGAGAAAGCCAGAGCGGCATACGACGACCTGCTACCGCTTATGAGAGACTGGCGGGGTGCTGGGTCCAGCCAGCAGGCGATCGCCGATAAGCTGAATGAGCTAGGACATACGACGCGGCGGGGCAAAGCGTGGAATCAAGTGCAAGTCGCGCGTTGTCTAAGACGGGCTGGATAACGCCCCTGAAAGCCTCTCAGAGACGCGACAGCTTGCGGCCCCGCTACGGCGGGGTTTTTTATGCGCTGCGGTAACGGCACCCAGAGCCTTTCTGAGGGGGCTTCTCTCATGCGCAGGCGGTGCGACCCCGACAACCCGCAAGATCGGTAAGTTGGTCGTACCCGGTTTGCGGCGAATTTCGTAACTGGCGTGCGGCAGCGCGCTGTTTAAGTGACGCGTCAAAAGTGCGGGTCTGCGGGTCTTTTAGGTGTGTTACATACCGTCACTCAGAAAACACATTTTTATTTATTATATAAGGGAGTAGGGACCACACCCGCAGAGATCCGCAGACCCGCATTTTGCCGCGTCGTATGAACAAACCACAAGAATCTTTTCCGGGTTATCAACTTGACACTTGTGAATGGCAAGGTATACTGTAAGTAGCCCCCGCAGGTGTGCCGTACCCGTTTGACAACGCGGTCGTGCGAAATACGCACCCTCTCCGAATCCTGCCGGTCGGGAGAATCCTGCCGATTCTGCCATTTTCTACATACTAAGACACTCATTTCATACGTCTTATAAGATAGAAGGAGAATTGGCACGGCATTTGCAGCTATTAGAACAGAGGAGGGACATGATGACAACCACGCAACTAGGGGGTACTGAGTATCGAGAGGCAGTAACGTCTGCGCAGGCCGGTGATGAATATGCCTTCGGCCGTCTCTGCCGAAACTGGAGGGGGCTTTGCAACAAGGTAGTCCGCTGCTACGTCGATGGAAGCGTCCCCGAAATCGTCCTGAAAGAGGAAGCCAAGAGCGCCCTATGGCGGCGAATTGTCCCTGCGGTCCTGAAGAAAGACTACGCGGCGGAGAAAAAACGTGCAAAGGGTTTTATTCGACGCGCGCTCCACAATTGCATGATTGATATTCTACGGAGGAAACGACTCCCAAGAGACGGGACGCTTGACGACATGGCAATAAAGAATTGGCGAAGCCAACCCGCTCTACTCGACTGTTGTGCTAGCTGGGAACAGGTAGAAGTACACTGGCGGGGGCCGTTGGCCTACTTTGCTCTTTTGGAACAGGGGTACACACAGGCTCTTGCAGCCGAGATACTTAAAATCCCCGTGCAGACTCTCAAAACGTGGTTGACACAATTGCGGCAGTCAATTGCCAGGCCGACGCCGCGTACTGTGCAGCCGATCCCAGAGAGGCACACCTGGCATCTTATGCCCGGTGATCTGGCAGAGATGATTGAGCTACGGAGCCAGAACCATACATGGCAATCACTCGCTGACCGCTATGAAGTGCCTCGGACGGAACTTCGGAGACTCTACAAGCAAGCCACGAAGCCGAAGTCTAAAGCCAAGATCGAAGCACGCCGAGCAATCGCCGCTTGATACAAAAAGGCGTGCGCGGGCCGCAATCGCCGCCCGCTGCGCGCCCCACCGGACCCGAGGGCAAGGTCCGGGCAGGTTTATGGTGTCCCCCCTGCCCGGACCACTTTTTGACACCAACGACACCAACGACACCAACGACACCAGTGAGAGGACACCTATGAAGTACGTACTCTGTTATCCAGACAGCAAACAACCTATCGGCAAGAATTGGGGTAAACGCGGCCTTTCCGAAGACGAAATGAAAGCCGCCCTTGCTCAAAATCCCCACCTAAACTGCGGTATCCTTCTTGGACTAATAAGCGGCGTCATCGACGTCGAATGCGATTCCCTGGACGCGACCGAAGCCTACGAACGTGAATTGGCTGGTGTTCTGACCCCCTGTTGGCAATCGACACGGGGCAAGCATTATCAGTTTCTATACGATGATCGGCTTGCCGATCTACCCGCAGTCGTCAAGCTTCCAAACGGCTTGGAGTTTCGGCTTGGCAATGATAAGGCCGCGCAGTCAATCTGCCCACCTAGTACGGTTGACGGTGTTAAACGCGAGTGGATTCTCTCCCCTGAGCAATGCCCACCCGCACCGCTGCCGGAATCAATAATCAATGAGCTTCTGACACTGCCGCCGGTCAGCAAGAAGCGTGCGGCAATCGCGGCCCCTGAAACTCGCAACGCAACGGTAAATCGGCTGATTCGATACTGCGACCATGTTGGGCTCGCATATTATGAAGTGACCGACCCCGACGCTGAGGGGCGAGTCTTTATCCGGCTTTGTGACTGTCCGTTTAAGGGTAACCCCCACGAAGATGGGGCACCGGTGTTAATCGTCTTTCCCGATGGGGTCTGGAGGTTCTACTGTCTTCACGCGAAGTGTCAGTCAATGAGCGGTAAGACGGCGGCGATCGAAGAGGCGTTCGGACCTGTCTTCCCTGTCATCGACGCAAAGCTAAACGAAGCAACCGTCGCGCAAACAATTCAAGCATTAAGCGTAGAGCCGAATACGTACAATCGTGGGGGAACACTTGTCGAGATATGCAGCGATGCCACAACACCGAAGCTTTGTCTTAACGACAATGCTGCCCCAAGAGCCCGGCCGATCCCTCACCCGACTCTGAGAAAGCGGATTGCGACTTGTGCCCGATTCGAGAAATGGGACGGGCGCGCCAAAAAGCCAGTGCCTTGCCCCCCTCCGCAAGACCTTGTGTCTGCCGTCTACGAAAATCACGATTACGCCGGTGTGCCAGTTCTCACCGGCATCGTATCCACCCCGGTACTCCGTGCCGATGGAAGCATTGCCAACAAGCCTGGATACGATGCGAAAACGGGCTTGTACCTTGACGTTGACGACGACTACCCAGTCTTAATGGACCCCACCGACGCCGTCAAGTTGTTACTCGACATTGTCTGCGATTTTCCTTTCGCAAGTGAAGCCCATCGGAGCGGGTGGGTGGCAGCACTGGTGACGCTTGTGAGTCGCGCGGCGTTTGCGGGCAGCGCACCTCTCTTCCTGTTTGACGCTAACCGTAGCGGTGTCGGCAAGGGGTTACTTACCGATCTATTGACAATGATCTTCGAGGGTCGCAAGGCGAATCGCTATGATTTCCCCGGCGGCACAGACGAGTTGCGAAAGCTAATTACAACAGTTGCTCTGAGCGCCATGCCGTATTGTCTGTTCGATAATATCAAAGATCGTTTCGGCGGCGCGGCCATTGAAAACGCCATGACTACCGGAAGGTGGGCGGACCGTATCTTAGGGGCTAATCGGGCAGTAGATATTCCTTTGCAGCTTGTCTGGCTTGGAACCAGTAACAACGCGAGCTTGACCGGTGATATGGTCCGCCGAACGTGCCATATCCGTCTTAATACTGACCACGAAAATCCCAGTGAGCGAACCGGTTTCCAGCACCCCAACCTCTTGGCCCATGTAAAGACGCATCGCCGCGCGTTGGCAATGGCCGCGTTGTCGATACCTGCGCAGTACATTGCGGCCGGTCGCCCCGCCCAAAACCTTACGGAGTGGGGGTCTTTTGAGAACTGGTCTGGCCTTGTTCGCAATTCGATTGCGTGGGTGGGGCTACCCGACCCCGGTGATACGCGCGAAATGCTGGCAGAGCAAGCCGACGACGACACGTCACAACTCCAGCAACTAATCGACGGGTGGGAAGAGCTAAAGACGCCCGCAACAGTTGGTGAAGCAATGACACGGGCACACGCTGGCCAAGCCCCAACACTACTGGAGATATTGGACTCTCTTTCGGGCAATCCGAATCACGCGCTTGGCAACCTGCTGCGCAACTCGCGTGGGCGAGTAGTAGGCGGCCGGAAGTTGGAGCGAAGCAACACTACCCGTCCGATGTGGCGTGTTATTGCAGTACAGGGCGCCTGACAGGGAGAATAGCAAATGAGGTCATTCAGAGACGCACATAATGCAGGGTGGTTAGTTTATCGCATGAACAGGCGCAAATTTCTTCCCTGTCAAGCTGGCATTATTAGACGTGCAGGCAACAGGTGGATTTTTATTGTCGGCGCATACACTACCACGGCCGCCCGACTGAGAGAGGCTCACCCCGTGGAGGAAATAGACGGGATGGTGATTGCTATTTTTAACCGTCTGGATGCCGCCTTGAAACTTTGTAACCCTAGAAGGCGATCGAAGGGGCCCATCGTCCCGAGAAAAATATGGGCGCGTATTGCCCGGTACTACCCCAACTCGAAAGCAAATGCCGTGAGATGAATATGGTCTACGAAGAAAAGAATCTGACGGACGATGATCGAAGAGCGCTACGGGGCTACCTTGTAAACGAAATAGTCATAGTCCCCCTCGAGCCGGAAGAAGAAGAAGAAGAAGAAGAAGATTCCCCCACTGGCTACTCTTATCATTACAGGCACGACGAATTCCGACCGGACGAGCGTGCCCTATTACGCGATGTACGACTGCCCGTCAGAGTCCACCGCAAGAGGAAACCGCGTTGGAATCGGGACAAGAGAACGGGCTCCTTGCTACCCGGTGACCTAGCGACGATTTGGCAGCACTACACCGAACGGAAGAGCATGGCGACATTAGCCCGCACACTGAACGTCCCCTACAGAATGATTGCAACTTTACTAGCAGCCTTGAAAGAAAAGGAAAAGAAAAATGAGCGAACATGTAACACTAGACGACTCACCACTGTTTCATCGTCAAGATGGAAGTCTGACAACCAGCCACGAACGGCAGCTAATCCGGCGGAAACAATCTCAGCAGGAATTGGTTGTAGCGAAACAGCTTGCCGATCGGCTACCTAAGGAAGAAAATCCGTTCCGTAAGATTATCGACGATGCGGGAAGACATACCCCCACTAGCCGTAAGGGTCGTCAGATTACCCGTTGGGAAGACGCGAGCCAGAAATGGGAAGCGGCACGAAAGGTTCAACAGGATAAACAAGCCGAGCAAGATCGTCTAGCCAACGACCCCGCCGTCCAAGCCGCCGTGGCCACGGCCACTGAGTGGATGGTATCCAGCGATGATGACGTGACCCGTGAGGGGGCCGCCTATCGTTTGGGCCTGGCTTCCGCTGGGCAGTTGGACGAATTCTGGCGCTTGCAGGCTGAAGTTACAGACGAAGCCGCCGCAAACCAAAAACAAGCGGCCATGGAATCAAAAACCCGCCACGATGAGGCGGCCGAAGCCCACTATCTGACTGAGGTCCAGTCGTCTGCTGAGCAACTAGCGGCCTTGGAAGCGCGCAATAACGCCGAACGCTTTAGCGATCAAGAGTAGCGTATCGACATCACGCTACTCCGCCCCTGCCGCTGCCTTAGCTCCGGCGGTGGGGGCTTTACTGACCAACCACCACAAAAAGGAAACCACATGTCAGACACGTATCGAGACACTACTGATTCCACCCCACAAAAGCTGGCCCAGGCCCAAAAAGCCCGTGACCAGGCAAACGCGAATCGCGCAAAAGCCCAACGAAGCAAAGAGCGTGCAATCGACGCTACCGCAAAGCAAGCGGCCAAGAAACGAACCGCCGACAAGCAAAGAAATGCCCCCCAGGGCCACACAGAATAGGCCCGTCCTTTTTACATCGCCCGCCTACCATCGTCATCGTGGCTTAGGTCGGGCCTTGACCCGCCGGAGTTTTCGCGCTCAGCGATCGGCGGGGTTTTATACTATTCGGTGCAGCGTCGCGCGACCGTAAACGGATTGGTAGATCATTATAGTGGGCGACTGCTAGGACGAGCCACTCCGGCCTTTTGAGCGGGGCTTTGGTCGTGCTGACGCCGCCGATTTTTTCCTTGGGGTTTTTGGGAGTCTGAAGCATGAAGTACATGTATGAATTGATCGACCCACAGGGCCGTCCGGGTTTCATATACTATGGCTCCAAGAGCCCAGACGAACTGTGGCAGGCCTACAAGCAAGGCTTGATCCGTAATCGTTTCTTGGATACATGCGAACGCAAGCCACAAGTTGGTTTCGTGAAGTTCGCCGGGTTAAATGAAGAGGAAGCCAGAGCGATACGAGACGCATACAGCCACATTGCGGCCCGTGGAATACCGCAACTGAAAGAGCATCTAAGGGGGCGTCCCGCAACCGATGGGCGGCGTGCGGTCATTGCCACCGATGTCAAGACGGGGCGGGAAACACTCTTTGAGAGCGTGAGTGCCACAGAACATCATGGATACGCGCCGCGCGACGTATTTTATGTTTTGGCCCACACCCGCAAGACTCATGGAGGGAAGCTGTGGAAATACGCAAGCGACTCCCCGCAGTCGAGAGGGGTAGAGAAAATCGGAGCGGACGGGGAGGTCACGCACTACCCCAGCGTATCCGCCGCCGCACGGCAGAACGGCTGCAAGAGGGGAGATATTCGGCGGTGGATAGACACGGTTAGCACAGATCAGGCTACGGGGTCGCATTGGAGGTGGGGCACACCGACCCCGTGATGTGAGCTATACTTTAGAGATTGCCCACTCCCCACATCGCACTATTGAGTTTCACCACAAACCCAGAGTTACTCTTCTGGTTTGGGGACTCCTTTTGACTTCTGTGGTGCTGTCTCAGGCAAGGTTACCGGCACTTGGATCGGAACAGCGCCGCGTTTTCTCTCTGACCCACCACCCGGCGAAACCGGAGGGTTGGTTGGTAAAGCTCCTTCTAGAAGCTGTACCTCCCGGGCAACCGGCGGTGTGGTGGGAAGTGCTCCCCCGTCAACTTTTTTTGGTGTGTCTCCCATAGTCTTCTCCTTTATTTCTATGTTTTGGAACGCAAAAAATGCCAGTAGCGTGATCCCAGCAACGAATAGAACCAGTGACGCAAGGTTGGCTACAGTAGTCGCCTTGGTCCAGTTGTTAGTTGTATCTGTACTTTGCTTACCATAGAGACCATCAAGGATTTGGTCGTGTCGCTGAAAGACCTTTGTGCTGAAGTGAAAAGATACCAGAACGCCAACAATACTGGCAATTAGCGAAGCCCACGCGCAACACAACAGCCAGAGCGTCTCCGGCTGGGGGTGCGGGGCAATATCCTTTAGAAAGGCAAGCGAAACACCAAACGCACCGGCCGACAGCACGAGGATCGCCTTGTCGTGCTGTTGGGATGCCTGCAACAGACCTTCCTGTGTCTGTTTCTTCGCTTCGATGTAGTGGTCCTTGTCCATACCTACTTGGACTCCAACTCTAACGTCACCCATGATCCGATTTTAGGTGACTGGCGTTCTTTCGTAAAGGGTGAATTTGGCAAAGGCCTTTGCTACTCCCACAACTCCGTAGCGGTTTCCCTCTCCACCTCTTCTTCGTTGGGTAGTTCTGTGAGGAAGTCTAGGCCGGTAAAATGTTCGATAGCGTCTACATTCGTGAGGTAGGGAACGTGGTTGTACTCGCCGCTACCCTTGTAGCCGATCCCGCGTTGCGGGTAGTTGAATGCCAGTACCTTGCCACCGCGCACCACGATCTTGAAAAAAGCATCGGGGATTGCCACCATCACTTCCCCATTCTCACGTTGCCCCAACCAGTTCAGGGGCTTCTGACCATAGATGATCGGGCCACAGATTATGTACACGGATTTGCCGGAAGTGTCGGGCCATGCAGCCGTCTTCTTTTCCAGGTCTAGCCAGATACCTTGATTCAACTTCGCCCGTTGCGGGCAAGCATTCAGCGTTACGTGCGTGTTCCAATCAGCATCGGCGCCAAGACGGAAGGCGTGCAACTTCTGACACAAGTGCCCACGATCGTACCCTAGGAATTTGCTGTTCGGATGATCGGCCCGCCATTGATTTGAGAAGTGATAGGATTCATTATCGGGCGCAATGCCGGATGCGCGAAGATCGGGGATCGTCATCCACTTCGGTCGATCGGGGCCACTTGTCGGCGGGTCATCGGACGGCTTGATTTCGTAGGCGACCCAATGAGGGATTGCCCACACGTCGGCGATTTCGTCACCATCATCATCGTCAGCAGAGTCAAACGAGACGGTGAAGGCCCGAAACTCTTTCACTAGGTCGCGTGGCTGAGTGACGTACTTGTCATGCTCATAGGTTGGATCGAGCACGACGGGTTTCAATTCGGCCCCGAGAACGGCGACGGGCCAGAGCAAGAGCAACAGCGTGAATCGCATCATGGCAACAACTCCCTTGATTGGATGGGATACGCCAAACTGTATTGTACACGCCCGCCGTTGTGGTACAATCCATGGCCCCCGGTGCCCTGTCGTTTGCGGGGATAGGCTGACGACCATACGCGGCCGTCCGGGGCGTTTTTGGTGAATCCCTGCGCCCACTGCACGGTGGGGGCTTCCGAACGTCTTAACACCAAAGGACTTGTTCTGCAATGCAAAAACCCCTCCCTAAAGAATTGCTCTCACTCGCCGGCGAATACGCCGTTGCCAGCGCATTGTGCCGGCGCAGGGTGTATGCACAACTCACATTGGGCAACCGCAAACGCACTGACATACTTGTTGACACCGGCGACAACATGATGCGCATAGAGGTCAAAGCCGCGCAAAACAACGAATGGCCTGCAATCAGAGGCCTTCACCGGCGCGAAGACGCGCTGGTGTTGGTGGACTTCACTGGAAAGACACTGGATGACACACCTGATTTTTACATCCTAAACCTCAACGA
>JABMRB010000648.1 GCA_013202865.1 Candidatus Nealsoniibacteriota bacterium
ATATAATCCGACGGAGGCCGACGGTCAGAATCTGTTGAAGTGCATCGTTGCCGAGGGCAACAATTCGACTGTTCGGACGGCGGTATTAGAGCTGAGAGAAGCTGCAGAATCAATGTTCGGCTTTACGCCTTCGGTCCGGAGAAAGTACGTCTCCGGCACTAAAGTCATTTTGGGAACAGCCGAGACATCGAGTTGGATTCGCGGGTACGGCGATGAGCTGGGACTTGATCGGATCAAGGAAGACGGATTTCTCATTAAAGCTGTGAAAGACGGGGACGAAACAATCCTGGCTATTGCAGGAGACGTTCCGGCCGGCGTTGTTTTCGGTGCGTTCGACCTGATTCGCCGGATACAGTTGGGGCAGGATTTGCGGAAACTCGATGTGCTGGAGAATCCGCAGATTCCGATTCGACTGGTCGATCATTGGGCTTATTTTCGCGGTTTCCCCCACGACGCGTGGCGCGGTGGCGGCAGAGACGATTCGATCTATAGTTGGGAGGAACTGCGCACCGGCGATACGAAGCTCATTCGCGATTGGGTGCGCATGATGTCATCGGCCGGGTGGAACGCTGTCTGTCCGAGCGAGGTCAACTGGGACTACCGCGATAATTTCCTCGACCACCTTGACGAGGTCGAGATTCTCGGCAACATACTCCGCGACTACGGCATGAAACTCTATTGGAGCCCGAGCTACATACTGGCGCTCGACAAAAAGACGGCCGACCAACTCTATGCAAGGGTGCCCGATTTCGGCGGGTATATGATGAAATTGGGCTCGGAGAAGCAGAACGGCGACCCCCGCCCGCCGATGGCAAACCGGATTGCCGATACGCTATTGCCCTATGGAGGCCACGTGCTGGTTCGCGGCTTTGTATATGGCAATCTCCGCTACACGCCCGAACCTTATCGCGATCTTATTCCCCATGACATTTTCGCACCCGAAGACGGCAAGTATCGTGAGAATGTAGTACTGGTGCCAAAGGGCAGCGCCGGGGATTGGGATTATTCGGCGCCAATTCCGGCAATCGACGGCGCTATGAAAAAGACCCCGTCCGGGACTGAACTGGTCATTGACAAGGGATTTCCCAGTTCCTGGGTCGAAAAGTGGAAGTGGTGGTTGGAACAAGATACGTATCGCAGCGGTCCCGGCAGTCTGAATAAGTCTATCGCGCATTGCATCATGGGAGTTGCGATGATAAGCCCTCAGGAAGCATGGACGGACTCTCCGCTGAACATGATAAATTATTATGGGCTGGGGCGTCTTGCCTGGAATCCCGATCGTTCTCTGGATGAGATATATAACGAATGGATTGTTCAGACTTTCGGCAACGATCCCGTAGTGATCGACACGGTCAACAGGATTCTGTTCATGTCTGATGACGTGGCCCGTAAGCTCTATATGTATCGCGGGTATCGAGGCGTCTGGATCGACAAGGGCGACGAGCGTATGGTCGAGAATAAAACGCCTTATGCCATTAACCATGATGGAATCGGTCCGGCCTCACCAAAGTTGCAGAAAAGGATTCTCGCTCAGTACGCGCCGGGTCTGCGTGAAATATACGGCGACCCGCTCCGGGGTGAGGAGTTTCTCTCTTCGTTTCATATCAAGGGCCATGACTACCGTCTTTCCATCGGCCGTACTTTGATAGAGGATGTATATGGCGTTATGGAAGAAGCAGTGCAAATAGCCGGACAAATGGCCGAACTCTGGAAAACACTTGATGGCAGGATCGATGAGCGCCGGTTCGAGTACACACTGGATAATCTGGTTGACTTTGTTGCCGATGCGCAGAATAGCCGGGACGAAATGGCGGCGGCTTTCGAGGAACATACAGGCAGGCGGCGCGATGACGTCCTTTCCCGGCTGACGGCATCCAGCCTGGCGGCGGTTGGCACGTACAACGTACGCCATTTTGGTGCAATCGGCGACGGGACGGCCAATGATGCACCGGCTATCAACAAGGCTATTGATGCGTGCAACAAAGCCGGCGGCGGGACCGTGTTCGTGCCGTCTGGTTTCTATACAACAGGTTCGGTCCATCTGAAGAGCAACGTCACCCTTGCGCTGGACAAGGGCGCCGTACTGAAAGCCGTGCCCGGCATCATGGATCCGCAGGAACTCTCGTTGATCTGGGGTAAGAATCTCGAGAACGTGAAGATATACGGGCCGGGCACACTGGACGGGGCGGCGTTTGCCGGAAGCAGCAAAGTGAAGAAAGGTACCGGCGACAAGGGTATCGCCCTGAAGCTGTGCAAGAACGTCGAGATTCGCAATCTGAACATTCGCCGGGGCGGCCATGACGCGATCCTGGCCACGGGCTGCGAAGTGTTGCTCGTCGATAACGTGACCATCAAGACCGACGGGAATGGGCTCAACCTGTCGCAATGCAAAGACGTTGAAGTCGCCAACTGCCACATCGACGCCGTTCGCTACGAAGACGGATACCCGGCCGGCGGCGGCGAAGCGATCAAGCTCGACAGCGATCGCTCTCTCGACAAGGCCCGGCCGAACGAAAACATTGCCGTGCGGAACTGTTACCTCGCAGGCGGTACTTGATCTGCCGCGCCGTCAACAGCCCATCGGTCAAGATCGTCAACGACCTCTATCACCAGCAGATCTCCGAGGGCAATCTGATTCCGAATATCGACAGAGCGTGGGAAGAGATTGGCTCGTTCCACGTCGGCGATAATCCGGGAAGAAAAGAGCCGGGCTCGGGCGAAATCAACTACGTCAACGTCTTCAAGCATATCCACTCGAAGGGCTACGACGGGGTGCTCTGCATGGAGCACGGCCTGAGCCTCCCTTGGCTTGCAGATCGTCAAGGAACTGTAGGACGTCTTTGTAGTGGGACGTCTCCCGATAGCAGTCCGTTCGGCACGTGTTTCAGGCCACCGGTCATCGCCTGGCGGCTCCTTGGATTGAAGCGTCGCCTGAAACGCAGAAATGCACAGGAACAACAGAAGCGCGAACAGAGAGTTGATACGATGGGGCATCGTTCTCTTTCTTCGGAAATCGCAGGCACGCGTCGGGAGGCGGGCAGACGACGCTATTGCTGGCGAGTATCGGACAAACTCCCTTCAAGCAGCGACATGATCTCGACGGTTTGCGGTTCGCCGAGTGCCGTCTCCGCGCCGTCGGTCACCTTGGTCAACGTAACTCGGTATTGACCGGGCTGCACCCTCGGGCCGGACTGCCGGCCGCGTCGTCTGCCTTGCGGCTCGTCTTGATTGCGAGGTTGTTCACCGCGCAAATCCCAAGTAACCCGATGCAGTCCCGCCGTCGTCGGACCTGCCACTTGGGCAACCGGATTGCCCTGGGAGTCGGCGATTTTCAGCAGGACCTTGCTGCCCTCTTCCTGCGGCAGCCCGTCACGCAGGTAGTAAGTAAGAACCGCACCGAACGGCGGGTTCTCCATGGTGTGATTGCCATGCGCGGCGACCACCTGCCCCAACTCGTCGTAGACGCGCGCGCTGCGCGGCGGAAAGAGTCGGCCCTCGCCGGCGAGTGTCTCATTGGTGAGATGTCGCAGAGGCGTGTAATCATCGAGAACGAACAACCCTCGCCCAAAGGTCGCCGCGACCAAATCGTTCTCCCGCCGCTGGATCTGCAGGTCGCGAAACTGCACGGTCGGCGCTCCGCCGCGCAGTTGGACCCATCGCCGGGCCCCCTCTGACTGGTTGACGGGGTCGCCGTGACTGGGAGTAACGCTGAAGAACAACCCGAACTCCGTGCCGGCGAACAGCAGATCCTCATTCTCATGGTCTTCGACGATCGACCATACAACGTGCCGGGCGGGGAGGTTTCCGGCGATCGACGCCCAACTCTTCCCGCAGTCGGTGCTCTTGAGCAGGTACGGGTTGAAATCGCCCTGCTGGTAGTTGTTCAAGGCTACGTAGAGCGTACGGGCGTCATGCTGCGAGGCGCAGACGTCGGAAACGTAGGTCCACTCGGGTACGCCGGGGAACGCTTCGATCTTCCGCCAGCTCTTGCCGCCGTCCTCCGAGATCTGCAACAGTCCGTCGTCGGTGCCCACGTAGAGAAGGCCTTCGCTGAGCGGCGATTCTGCAAGGGCCGATCCGACGCTCAGTGCCGTCGTGAAGCGGTGCTTCTGCACGGCATCCTCGCCCCAGACTCGACCCATCACCGGTATCGCGTCGCGGTCGAGTTGGCGGGTTAGATCGGGACTGACGGGATGCCAGTTGTCGCCTCGGTCGTCGCTGCGGTACAAGCGGCTGCCGGCCAGGTATAGCCGCTTGGGCGAGTGGGGGCTGATGATGAACGGCGAGTCCCAGTGCCAGCGGACAGCGGGGCCGTTGGGATCCCCGGCCGGCCGTATGCCGACGCCGCGGCCGGTGCGCTTGTCGAGCCGGGAAATGCCTCCGTTCTGCGACGTGCTGTAGACGATGTTGGGATCTTCCGGGTCGACTTGCGGCTGCATGCCGTCGGCGCCGCCGGTTTGGATCCACTCGCTGGTGCGAATGCCCACGCGGTTGAGCGTGCGCGAGGGACCGCCCATCGAACCGTTGTCCTGCGTGCCGCCGTAGACGTTGTAGAAAGGCAGTGCGTTGTCGGCCGTCACACGATAGAACTGTGCGATCGGCAGATTGGTAAAGTGACGCCAAGTCTGTCCGCGGTCAAACGTCTCGTAGAGCCCGCCGTCGTTGCCCACGAGCAGGTAGTTCGGGTCCGTGGGATCGAAGGCCATGGCGTGGTTGTCGACGTGCATTTGCCACGGCACGGCCCGGAAACTCTTGCCGCCGTCTTCGGTTACTTGCACCCGGACGTCCATGGAATACACGCGATCGAACTGATGTGGATCGGCGTAGATCTCGCCGTAGTATTGCGGGTCTAAGGCGTCATAGTTGCTTTGGCGAGTCCACGTAGCGCCACGATCCGCGGAGCGGAAGAAACCACCCTCGCCGCGGGCGGCCGTAATCAGGGCATACACTACGTCGGGATCTTGCGGGGAGACGGCCAGGGCGATGCGCCCGATATCGACCTTCGGCAGCCCGGCGGTCAACTTCTTCCAGGTCTTCCCGCCGTCGGCCGATTTGTAGATCGCCGACTCGGGCCCTCCGCCGATCAAGAGGCCAACGTGCCGCCGCCGTTGGTAGGAGGCAGCGTAGATCACGTCGGGATCGCGCGGATCGAAAGCGACGTCGGTGACGCCCGTGTTCTCGCTGATTTCCAGCACGGCCTTCCAGGTCCGGCCGCCGTCAGTCGTCTTCAGCAGTCCCCGATCTCCGCCGGGCGACCAGAGCGGCCCCTGCGAAGCGACGAACACCACGTCGGAATTGCGCGGATCGACGAGGATCTTGCCAATATGTTGTGAATCGCGCAGTCCCAAATGCTTCCAGGTCTGGCCGCCGTCCGTGCTCTTGTAGACACCATCGCCGTAGCCGACACTCCGATTGGACGAGTTTTCACCGGTCCCCAGCCAAACGACCTCAGGATTGTTCGGATCCAACGTCACGTATCCCAACGAGTAGGAGCCGCCCTGATCGAAGATCGGCGTCCAGGTGATGCCGCGCGTTGTGGTCTTCCAAAGACCGCTGGACGCGGTAGCGAGGTACCAGGTGCTGCGATTGCGCGGGTCGATTGCGACGTGGGCGATACGGCCGGGCTTAAGAGCCGGGCCAAGGCATCTCAACCGGACGTCGTCAACCAGTTCGGCAGTCAGCCGATCGCTCGAAGCGGCACCGTCCGATTCCGTCTCGGACGAGTCAACGATTTCCTTCACGTCGAGCAAGAATACGCTCCGGCCATGCGTTGCGATGACCAACTCATGTTCGCGCGGGTGAACGACAAGATCGTGTACGGGCGTGGTCGGGAGGCTGGCACAAAGCGATTGCCACGAGGTTCCTTGGTCCGTCGACACGTACACTCCCAGGTCCGTACCCACGTAAAGCACGTCCCCACTTCGTGGATCTTCGCGGACGACGTTGACCGATTCGGCAGGCAGGTTGGCGGCGATCGATCTGAAGGTCTCACCGTAGTCGGTCGAGTGATAGACGTACGTGGCAACATCATCCTCGCGAAAGCCGGTCATGGCGAGGTAGACCGTACCCGGTTCGTGGCGCGAGGCTTCCACCCGGCTGACCCATTTTTCCGGCAGCCCTTTGCCGCACTCGCTCCACGAGCGTCCGTCATTTCTGGTAACATGCATCTGCCCGTTGTCCAGGCCGACATAGATGAGGCCCGGCGTGAGCCGCGATTCGGAGATGGAAGTGATGACTCCCAAGGGTGCTTTCCCTCGGTTTCCCATCCCGGGATCGGCCACAAATTCGGGGCTGACCGGCTTCCAATCTTCGCCGCGATTTGTGGATTTCAACAGCTTGTTCCCGCCGACGACCGTCTTGAACAGTCCCCGTTGGGCATTGTCCGTCCAGGCGTGGCCGATGGCGCCAACGTAGACCGTGTCGGGGTCTTTCGGGTGAATCAAGACTTTGCCGATGTGGTGCGTATCCGCCAGCCCCATGTTGGTCCAGGTCGCACCCGCATCGGTCGACTTGAACACACCGGTGCCGGGATACGAGTAACCGCTGTGCCGCGGTTGCGTCTCGCCGCTTCCGATCCAGACGACGTTCGCATCGGAAGGCGCAACGGCCACGTCACCGATCGTGAACGTCGACTGCTTTTCAAAGATCGGCGTCCACGTGATGCCGTTGTTCTCCGACTTCCACAGGTTGCCCGACCCGGCTCCCACATAGATCGTCGGCGAATATCCGGCCGAACATGCGATGGCCTCGATGCGGCCCCCTTGTCGCGTCGGTCCCAGGGCTCGCCACTTGAGATGCCTGAACTCAGATGTGCGTTCAAGATGAACGTGGTGGCTCCACGCTTCGGCGCGAACCTCGGCAGGCGTTGCCGTGCTGCGGGCAGGCGAGTCGTTCTGCTCGTCGGCGCTCATGCGCCCTGCGCAACACAAGACACACAGGAGGAAAAGCAATCCAGTTACACGCCAACTCATATTCTCACCTCATCGTGTACGGGCAGCTATGCCATCGACAAATCCACTCAGTAATTATGGTATACGATATCACCTTGGGACACAAATTTCAGAACTTCTGACATAGCCTCCCTGCAATAGGATAGGTTTTTCGGCTTGGGTGGCCAAACGGAGACGTGGATGGATGGCGGGGGCATTCTTGACGTCGGCCCCCAAATCCTCTACGCTTTCTATCGGACCAAGAGTGGGATGGCGAATGCCCATGCAACCATCACCTCCAGCGGAAAGGCTGCAAATGGCAGGCACGTCTAAGCTGACCAGGACCGGCAGCAAGGTACAACTCCACCTGTTGTGTGGTGTGGCACTGATCGTACTACTGTCGGTCGACCGTGCCCGGTCCCAAAGTACAACGGCCGAAGCCCGCCTGAAGTCCTGGGAACATCATCTGAGACTTCAAGAAGAGTCTGACTTCAAACACCTGCAATGGAGATCGGTGGGGCCCAGGAAGCAGGGTGGAAGAATTGAATCCATCGCCTGCCCTCCGGGTAATACGTCGGTGATGTACGTCGGTGTGGGCTCGGGCAACCTCTGGAAGACCGTGAACAACGGCATCACGTGGAGACCCATATTTGAACGCGAATCGACCGGTGCGATTGGAGACGTGGCGGTTGCACGGTCCGATCCCAATGTTGTCTGGCTGGGCACGGGTGAAGTCCTCATGGCCAGATCGGCGTTGCCCGGCATGGGCGTCTTCAAATCGACGGATGCAGGCAAGACCTGGCGGAACATGGGACTCAATGATACCCATCATATAGGCCGTGTATTGATTGACCCGACGGACGCAGACGTTGTTTATGTGGCAGCGATTGGCCACCGGTCAAGTCGTAACGAACAACGGGGCTTGTTCAAGACGATCGACGGGGGTAAGACCTGGAAGCGGACTCTGTTTGTCGACGACCGCACTTCGGTCATCGATATGTGCCTCGTTTCCGGGAGTAACACTGATCCCGGCAACCGCAATACTCTCTACGCAACGACTTGGCAGCGCGACGTAGACGGGCAGGATCACTTCGGACGAACCAGCGGCATTCACAAATCGGTCGACGGCGGCAGCACGTGGCGAAGGTTGACCGGAGGCCTTCCCACCGGAGACACAATCGGACGCATCGGCATCGATGTCTCAGCGTCAAATCCGGCGGTTGTCTACGCGCTGGTCGATCAGGGGCCGCAGGACGGCCTTTACCGATCCAGTGATGGAGGAGAAACCTGGAAACGAGTCAATCGCGATCCGGTCCAGGCTCGCTGGGACTGGTGTGAGATTCGCGTGTCGCCGGATAACGAGAATGAGCTCTACAACATCGGGCAACGGTCGTTTGTTTCCAAGGACGGAGGAGCGACGTTTGAGCAAATTGGCGGGACCATCGTCCATCTCTTGCCTCACGATTCGCGCATTCTGCATCTGGACACGCATGCAATGTGGATTGATCCGTTGAATACGGACCGAATCGTGTTTGGCAACGACGGTGGCTTGTTCTTCTCATACGACCGCGGTGCGAATTGGCTGCACGTGAACAACTTGCCAATTGCCGAATGCTACGCGGTCACTTGCGACATGGACCGTCCCTACAATATCTACATCGGCACGCAAGACAATGCTGCCCTGTACGGCCCAAGCGATCAAGTGCCTCTAGACGGAGGGTCTGACAGTTGGGAGCACGTGTACCTGGACCGCTGGGGCGGCGGCGATTCCTATTTCACTTACCGAGATCCAACCAACCGCGACACCATCTATTATGAGAACCAGTACGGAGGTCTGAGAAGAAAGACCATGAGCACGGGTGATACCAAGGACATCGGGCCAACAGTCCCCTCCGATCAGCCTCCACTGCGATTTGCCTGGATGGCCCCCTTCTTCCCGTCCTTTCACGAACCCAAGGCCCTTTACTTCGGCGCCAATCGTGTCTTCAAGTCGGCCAATCGCGGGGACGACTGGTTGGCTGTTAGCCCCGATTTAGCCGAGGGAGAAGACACGCCGAACTTACGCTACAAAGCGATTACGACCATGGCAGAATCCGAGTTGCAACCCGGGCTGCTTTTCGCCGGCACGGACAATGGCAACTTGTTCGTTACCCAAAACGACGGTGAAAGCTGGGATTCAATCAGCGACGGGCTTCCTCGCCATGCCTTCACGCGTGTAGCTGCGTCTGGGCACGACAAGCGGACTGTCTTTGTGACTCTGACAGGTATGGCCGTGGACGATTTCTCGCCGCTTGTGTTTCGCTCGAACGATCGGGGAAAGACCTGGACGTCGATCGCGCATGGTTTGCCGTTGGAACCCGCCAATGTGATCCGAGAAGATCCTCGTGTGAAAGATCTGCTGTATCTGGGCACCACTCTGGGTGTGTACGTGAGTGTTGATGGAGGCGCTAGCTGGCAGTCCTTGTCCAACAACCTCCCCACCGCCTCGGTTCACGATCTTCTTGTACACCGGCGCGACAATGAGCTTGTGATCGCAACCCATGGGAGAAGCGTGTACGTTCTCGATGTGTCTGCGATCCAGTCCCGATGAATCCCGGTTTCGGATCTTCCCTGGTTTGAGAAGTCCGTAGTCCTGATGAAAGGCAAAAGCATGAAATCCAAGCGAATCTTGAGAGTTGGTGGTGTTGCGATCGCGACATGTCTTGTGCTTGGCGCGTGCGGGGCGGCGGGCGCGGCCGATGCCGGCAAGCTGATCGCGTCGAGTGAGCCCGATTGGCCCCAGTGGCGCGGGCCGCGACGCGACGCGGTGAGCGACGAAACCGGCCTACTGGACACTTGGCCGGAGGCGGGGCCAAAGCTGGTGTGGAAGGCTACTGGCCTGGGCAGGGGCTGGTGCTCGCCGATCGTTACCGGCGGCACACTTTACGTTGGCGGCGACGTGGGGGAGGAGTTGCGGATCTTTGCGTTGGATTTGGACGGCAAGATCAAGTGGCAGGTGGCCAACGGAAAAGCGTGGGAGAAACAATTCCCGGGCAGCCGCGCCTCGTGCTGCTATAGCGCCGGTATGCTCTACCAGATGAACGGGCATGGCCGAGTGGTCTGCCTCGACGCAGCCACGGGCAAGGAGCAGTGGGCCGTTAATGTGCTGGAACGTTTCGAGGCCAAGCAGCCGTTCTTTGGCGCGTCCGAGTGCCTTCTGGTGGATGGGGCCAACGTCATCGTCACGCCCGCAGGCAAGAAGGCTCTGGTCGCGGCGCTGGACAAGAAAACGGGCAAGACCGTCTGGACGGGCACGGCCGAGGCGATGGCCACTGAGACAGCCGGCTACTCCTCGCCGATCCTCGTCGAGTTGGGCGGGCGGCGGCAGATCATCGCGACCACGTCGTTGCGGACCTTCGCCGCCGACGCCGTAACCGGCAAGCTGCTCTGGACAGTGGGGCTAAAACTCACCGAGAATGCCTGCAGCACGATACCCGTGTTCTGCGGCGACTCTGTGTTTGTCACGAACACCAGCAGGGAGGATCAGGCCTCGTCCCTGCTGCAGATGAGTCCCTCGGGCGACAAGGCGGAGAAGGCCTGGACCATACCGCTTCCCAATACCAGCGGCAGCGCGATGCAACGGGACGGCAACCTGTACGTTGCCGGTAGCCGGAAGCTCAGGGGCTTCCTCTGCCTCGACGCCAAAACCGGCCAGCTTAAGGCCCAACTCCCCAAGCCTACCGACGCCGCGACTATCTGGGCTGACGGCAAACTCTTCGTCTTGTCCGCCGACGGCAAGGCCCTGCTGCTGAAGCCGACCGCCACAAGCTTCCAGATGCTCGGTGCGTTTCCCGTCGGCCAGAAACCCAAGAAGGACGCTTGGGCCCACCCCGTACTCTGCGGCGGTCGGCTCTACTTACGCTACCACGACACGCTGTTCTGCTACGATGTAAAGGCGCAATAGGGAGAAGAGCGGGTGCCGGGCCGTTGGTACTTGACCAGGGCTTCGTTGTTATTGGTGAGCTTCTTGTCGATCGCCTTGACCTGCTTGTCCGCTCGAAACAGGTGGTATCCTCGAAGGCTATTGCCCTTGACCGTCTTACGGCCGTAACCGAACACGGTGGTCTGATCCGTGACCAGGATTCGCCCGCTGGGCCGAAAGTTGGGGATCGCGCCCCAGCCACGTCGATGCGTACGAACCGGTCGCGGCACCTGCCACCGAACCTGTCCCGTCTTTGCATCGAGGCAAACGACGTGGCCCGGGTTTTGGAAGAAGACCCACCCGCCACCGGCCGTCCCCACAGCCAGTCCCTACCGGCCAACGCTCACGGTCCGCACTTGTTACCTCAAAACGGGGGAAATTGAACCAGGCCTAAAGTCACAGCCCCAGCACATCGGCAATCGCGTACATGCCGGGCGGCTTGCCGGCGAGGAACTTGGCGGCGGCCAAGGCGCCTTGGGCGTAGCTGTCGCGGTTGGTGGCGCGGACGGTGATCTCGATCATCTCGCCCAGCATCGCGAAAACGATCGTGTGCTCGCCCGGGTTGTCGCCGACGCGGATCGCGTGATAGCCGATCTCGTCGTGCGGCCGGGTGCCGGGGCGACCTTCGCGACCGTGGCGGTGGACCGTCTGGCCCATCGCGTCGGCGATGATCTGGCCGAACTTCAGCGCCGTGCCGCTGGGCGAGTCCTCCTTGAAGCGATGGTGCCGTTCGAGGATCTCCACGTCGGCGTCCTTGTCGGCCAGGGCCCGGCCGGCCACGTCCGAGAGCTTCATCGCCAGATTGACCGCCAGGCTCATGTTCGGTGCCCAGAGCAGCGGGATCCGCTCGGCCGCGGCCTTGCGCTTGGCAATCTGGCCGTCGTCCAGGCCGGTGGTAGCGGTCACCAACGGGAATCCCTTCTGCACGCACGTATCGAAGAGCCGGTCGACCGCCTCAGGCAAGGAGAAGTCGACGACCGCGTCAACTTCCGCATCGAGACTTGCCGCCAGCGGCACGCCCAGTGGACCGACCCCGGCGATGACACCAGCGTCCTCACCGAGGCGCGGATGCCCGTCGGCGTC
Source organism: Candidatus Nealsoniibacteriota bacterium (assembly GCA_013202865.1). GTDB lineage: Bacteria > Planctomycetota > Planctomycetia > Pirellulales > Thermoguttaceae > JABMRB01. The sequence continues at coordinate 11,974 of JABMRB010000648.1, forward strand.
CCACGCGGCGGCTACGGTCAATTCTTCATCGGCCGTCGCCAGGGCAACAAGCCGTTGCCCCATCCGTCCGGCGGCTCCGTGAATGGCGATGCGAGTTGCTGACATGCAGATGTCTTCCATACGAGGACAACGATAATCGCGAGTGATTCAACTTCCTAACTGCTACTGACGCCCACAAAATCCGCCAGACTCCTCGCCAGATCGTGAACTTCCTCAGGCAAGTCTTCGGGCAACAAGGCCTCAGCCAACGCCTTATTCGAGAACTGGCCGAGTTGGTGTTCCTGCAACCAGCGTTTGATTCCCGGCAGGACAAAGTCCTTTGCGTCAGCGAATGCAATCCTCTGCGTCTCCCAATGCTCCCGGAGAAACTCGCGCGCCTTACGGGACATGGCAGCGGCGTCCCAGTTCTTGTTCAGCCGTCGTCGATACTCGTTGAACGCCTCTACAAGGTGATCATTTGCCGAGTCTCGGGAGGATTCCAGCAAGTTGCTGAATTCCTGCTGGAATACCGGCTCTTCGAGGGCCCGTTGCTTTCCGGTTCCACCTCGCAAGAGCCGAACGATCGCGTCCGGACATAACAGGTAGTTCTCAATTTCCGCGCGTTCCCAGACGTGCCATTTGAGATGCGAAGTCGGCAACTCTCGACGAAGGTGATCAAGATCCGGGTAGTAGTCGCGATCCGAGAGCACGAAAGCCTCCAGCGTGTGTCCCGGAAGAGAAATCATTTGCTGAAGCTGGTCGCGTAGGCGCGCAATTGGTTGCTTGTACGGATTGCCCTTGGCATGGCAAACGGCGAGCCGGCGCTCCACTTGCTGCCAGAGCGAGGGGCCGAGGCACTTGGAACAAAACGTCGAAAGCAAAGTCCAGTCAGCCTGATCTTCCACGATCAGCACGCGCTGAAAGGCTTGAATCACCGGGAGTTGCGTCGGTTCGATTGAGCCCAGTCGGTCGAGCGTGTCATAGACGTCGAAATCCACCGAGAGCCGCTTGGCTCCTTCGTCTTCGAGCGAGATAATGTTCTCCGTACCGACACGGCTGATGAGGTCCCTGGAATGTGTGGCGAAGAGCACTTGCGTGCCTTCCGCCACCAGCAACTCCAGTTCATTGAGGAGTGCATTCTGCAGTATCCCGTGCAGATGTACATCCGGCTCGTCCAGGAGGATCGCGGCAGGTTGACACAGTAACGTCAAGCCGAAGAGAAGGGCATAATGCCGAAACCCGCCTCCGGCCGAGGAGAGATCGAATTCGACTGGTCTTCCCGCCTCTTGATAGGTGACCGAGATATAGCGGTCTGACACGTCGTCGAATTCGATCCGGAGGTCTTCCAACTCGGGAAAGGCACGCCTCAGGGCATCCACCAGTCGATGATGGCGGCTCTGCAGCTTGAGGTCAAGCAGAATGTTGCGGACGATGCCAGCCACTTGGCGGCGTTCCAACTCGTCATTGATGACCGCGGGAGTTCGGCGCTCTTCCCGGGTGAAAAACACCGAGAAAGCAGGCAGATATAGGACCCGATACCCGGCCAACGCCTCAAGCCACTCTTGAGAGTCATCGTCGCTCTCTACGCTCACTACAAAGCGCCCGGTCCCGAATCTCACACTGGCTGTCACGCAAGGCCCTCGGTCAAACGTTCCCCGAATCTTGATCGTCCATGGTTTCTTGTCGGTCCACAAGTCCATCGGGTCGGAAGTGGGCAAGACAAAGAAGTCCTCCGGCGCGACCATCCGCACCTTTAGCTCCAAAGACCCCTCCGCATTCTTGCGACTCAGACAGTGGTGAATGCAGAAATCAAACAGAGCCAACGCCTGCAACAGCGTCGTCTTTCCGGAGTTGTTGGGGCCGACGATGCAGTCCAGCGCTTTGAGTTCGACGTCGAGACGCTCGAACCGCTTGAAGTTCTCGATGTGTACGTGGGTTAATCGCATTGAATGGGCTTTCGTCCTGGCAGTCTGAATTGTAGCACGGCGATGCCTTCGTGCAATGCCAATCAGAAACCGGTCCTCAGCTATTCACTCGAATCGCCTCGACAATCTTGTCGAGATCATTCGGCACCACCACGGCCCGATTGGCAAACGGGGCCTGCGTGACCCCGCGGCTGCCCAGCACCTTGTCGAATTGCTCGCGGTCGCTGCCGTGATAAGCGACTGTGGCGGCGGGGTCTTTGAGCTGGTGGCCGGTGAGGATGCAGACGACCCGCTGGTCCTGCTCGATGACGCCTTCGGCGACCAATAACTTCGCGCCCGCCACGCTGGCTGCACTGGCCGGCTCGCAGCCGATTCCGCTGGCGCCCACTTGGGCCTTGGCGTCGAGGATCTGCTGGTCGGTGACCTCGCGGACCACGCCGTCGCACCACTGCAGCGCCCGAAGGCACTTATTGAGGTTCACCGGGCGGTTGATCTCGATCGCACTGGCGAGCGTGTCGGCCCGGATGCCGTCGGCGTCCATCTTGTCGTAGTAGCGCTCGACGGCGGGGGTGTCCGGCTTGCCGTCGTTCCAGCGCAGGCCTTGTTTCTCGACCAGTTGATAGAGCGTACTGGCCCCGGCGGCATTGATCACCGCCAGCCGCGGCACCCGATCGATCAGCCCCAATTCGTGCAGTTCGTGAAAGGCCTTGCCGAACGCGCTGGAGTTCCCCAGGTTGCCGCCGGGAACGACGATCCAGTCGGGCACTTCCCAGCCGAGCCCTTCGAGCACCCGGTACATGATCGTCTTCTGGCCTTCGAGGCGGAACGGGTTGACGCTGTTGACCAGGTAGATCCCCAGTTGCCGGCTGACCTCTTTGACCCGAGCCATGGCGTCGTCGAAGTCGCCGTCGATCTGAACGGTCAACGCGCCGTAGTCGAGCGCCTGGGAGAGCTTCCCGTAGGAGATCTTCCCCGAACCGATGAAGATCACGGCCTTCATCCCCCGGGTGACCGAACAGTAGAGCGCCAGCGAGGCGCTCGTGTTGCCGGTGGAAGCAC
>JABMRB010000649.1 GCA_013202865.1 Candidatus Nealsoniibacteriota bacterium
GGGAAACATCGGATACTTCCCAGGCAGCATCCAAACCTAACAACAGGCTGTAGTGTTTCGTGAGTTTGTTCATGGACGACATTCTCGCCCATCAAACGCTCAAAAACTACTAATCACCCACTAAAATCCCTGAAGAACCTCGAGAAGTATGGCTGCTGCGTGATCCATGGGCACACGCATCGACTCGGCGCATTCTACCATCGCGACATCAATGATACCCACGCTGCCTGGGAGAACGGATGCCTGTGCAGTCTCAATCCCGACTATGTCACCGCTCCTGATTGGCAACACGGATGGAGCGTGGTGTGGTCCCATCGCGACTACTTCCACGTCGAGCAAGTCGCCGTCGTGAAGGGGCGCTACAACTACCACGGTAAGGTCTACGGCCGGAAGCGGCTCTCGCCGACGGCCCATTTCAAGGTGGAGGACTTGGCGCCATGATCGAGATGACAAGAACAATCGTGCGACGTTTGCCGCAGGGGATCGTCGCGGAGATCGGTCCGGAGGGAGTGTCGCTTCGTCGTGTGCGTGGCCGGCGGCGGCTGCGGGTAACCTGGGAACAAATCGCTTCGCTGTCCGGCACGCACGAGAACGACACACTTTGTCGCGTGGCCGAACATGCCGGGGGCGAGCGTCTTATCAAAGAACTCGCGGCGGGACGCAGGAAGACACGTATTCAATAAGCTTTGTTCTTTCACAGCCAAGGAGTTGTTTGTGAGACACACAACAGAACCTGTCACCGCGATGCACGACAGCGGAGACCGGCAGTCTTTCTCGACCGGCGCCGTGCGCGACACGGCCGACGACAAACCACGGCCGGACCTCTATTCGCCGTTCGCCGAGGAGCGGGTAGGTGAGTGGCTGCGTCTCGGGGCCGTCAAGTATTCGGAGCATAACTGGGAGCAGGGCATCCCTAACAGCCGGTGCTTTGCCTCGCTACGGCGGCATGTAATGCGATACCAGCAAGGCGATCGATCTGAAGACCACCTGGCGGCTGTGATCTTCAATGCGATGGCCATTGCGCACAACGAGGAGATGATCCGTCGCGGCGTACTACCGGCGGAACTGGACGATATGCCGACGTACGATGCCCCGTCGACAGAAGAGCGATCTCATCATGCCACGGAGGAAGCCGAGGATGAATAGACCACGTTTGAAGGGCGCCTTTGCTGGCTGCAAATGGTGCCACGGCTCGGGGTGCTTGCAGTGTGACATCGAGCGAGAGAAGGCGTTCGAGGCCCGGTGCCAACCGATCCTGAGTGTCACGCACGAAGAAATGCGAGATCCGACGCTCGGGCCGCTCATCAAGGATGCCATCGGTGCGGACGCCCTAGTGCATGCATTCGGTCCTGACGGTGGCGGCATGGCTGAGGTCGAGGAGAACTGCGCGGTCGTGTCGCTGTTGCAGACGATGAGGAAGGCCTTTAGCGAAGAGGATGGCCAGGCCGACGCCCACGAACCGATTCCGGCGGAGGCTGCATGTAACGAGGACGGATCGGAGAATGCCCCTTGATGCAAGATGCGGCCATTCAGTACGCGACGCACGGCTACACGGTATTTCCCCTTGCGCCGGGCCTCAAGCGGCCCCACAAGGTGCTGGCCCCGAACGGGGTCCACGGTGCAACGGGTGACGAGGCGACAGTCCGCCGCTGGTTTAGCCGCGCACCGTCGGCCAACATCGGGCTGGCCTGCGAAGGGCTGTTTGTCGTCGATTGTGACCCGGGAAACACCTGGCCGGGATTTGAGCGATTGAGGGCGGAGGCGGCCTGTCCGGTACAGAACACGCCCCGCGGTGGCGTGCATTTTGTGTTCCGCCGGCCAGAGGGGAAGTCTTGGAGGAATTCGCAAAGCGGGGTGGCCACGAAGATCGATACGCGCACCGACGGCGGCTACATCGTCGCCGATCCCTCGCACACGATCGACTGCCCCGAGGAGAACACAGTCGAGGGGGACTATCGCTTCGAGTCGCCGTTGCCACCGTTGGTGGAGTTGCCCTTTCCGCCGGATTGGCTGGTGGAAGAGCTTGATGCGGCGTTCGCGCCGAAGCCCGCGAGTTTGCCGCCATCGCCAAGTCCGGCGACTCAGAACGAAACAGACATCACCGAGCGGGCCATCGCCTATATGGCCGAGTGCCCTCCGGCCATCAGCGGTCAGGGTGGCCACCCACAGACGTTCAAGGTGGCACAGGCGCTGGTCAACGGATTTTGCTTGGAGCCGGGGGTTGCACTGCGTCTGCTTCGGGAGCACTACAACCCGCGGTGCGAGCCGCCCTGGTCGGAGAAGGAGTTACAGCACAAGGTGGATTCGGCGCAGAAGCATCCGGCGGACAAGCCGACCGGATGGTTGCGCGATCACAGCTTGGACAGCCTTCCGGGCAACGCCGCGGACATCTCCGGGCTTGTGAGCATGGCCGCCACACCGCGGCCTATCCCGGCCGACATAGAGGACGATGAACCGGACAAGCCCGAGATTCCCGACCCGGGGCCGACACCCGTGGAGCTGCTGCGCGTCCCCGGATTCATCGGCGAGGTAATGGACCACTGCCTCGAAACGGCGCCGTATCCCAATCCGGTGATGGCGTTCTGTGGAGCGCTGACTCTGCAGGCCTTTCTCGGCGGCCGGAGGGTACGAGACTCGGGAGACAACCGGACGAACATCTACCTGCTCGGACTGGCCCACTCGGCCGCCGGAAAGGACTGGCCCCGCAAGATCAACACGCAGATCGCCCATGCGGCCGGTTTGGCCGATTGTCTGGGTGATCGCTTCGCCTCCGGCGAGGGCGTGCAGGACGCCCTGTTCGCCAATCCGACCATGTTGTTTCAGACCGACGAGATCGACGGAATGCTCCAGTCGATCAATCGATCGAAGGACGCCCGATATGAGAACCTGATGGGAACGCTGCTGACGCTGTTTTCAGCGTCGGCCAGCGTGTTCCCTATGCGGCCGAAAGCCGGTAAGGAGTCGCCCGGCGTAATCGATCAACCGTGCCTGACGATCTTCGGCACGGCCATTCCGAACCACTATTACGACGCGCTTTCGGAGCGCATGCTCACCAATGGATTCTTCGCCCGGATGATCATCCTGGAAGCGGGCCGGCGGGGCAAAGGCCAGGAGCCGAGCATCCGCGAAGTCCCAATGCGTGTGGTGGAGACCGCTCGTTGGTGGGCCGACTTCCAACCCGGCCAAGGCAATCTCAAGAATTGGCACCCGGTCCCAGCGATCGTCGAGCAAACCGAGTCGGCCAAGAAGGCGCTGATCGCTACGCGGGAAGAGGCCGAGGCGGAGTACGCCCATTGTGATCCGGTCGGTACCACCGTCTGGGGACGCGTCAGCGAGCAGACACGCAAACTCGCGTTGTTGTACGCAATCAGCGAGGACTACCAACGCCCGCGAATCGGTAAGGATGCCGTGTCGTGGGCGTCACGACTGGTCGTACATCAGACGCAAAGGATGCTGGCGATGGCCGAGGGCCACGTAGCCGAGAATCCATTTCACGCGGAGTGCTTGAAGCTGCTGCAGAAGCTGCGAGACGCACGTGAGGGCCAATTGCTGCACAGCATCCTGTTGAAACGGATGAAGGTCAAATCCCGAGAGTTCACCGAAATGATCGAGACGCTTGTCCAGCGTGGAGACGTCGAGAGGGTGCCTGTCATAACGGCAGGCCGAACCGGGTTGGCGTATCGATTGGCAGCAGGTGAAAGAAGGGTGAAAGAAGATCTCTAGTAATAACAACAACTTACGTACTTCTTTCCCTTCTTTCACCCACCCCCCTCGCGCTACACGATTCTTGTGTTTGCGCGTGTGAGGACCGGGGGTGAAAGAAGTTTGGGTGAAAGAAGGGTCAACTCACGCCGACTGCCATTTTGGCAACTCAGGCTGAAGCTAGGCGGGATGGGGGACATGCGTATAGGTACTCCCGGCGATTCGCCTGCCAAAATGGCGTGGGAATGGGTCGCGTTGTAGGGCACAGTTTGTTTCAGCGCCGACGGTTTTTCAAATCCAGCCAGAAGGAGGTTCTTCGGTATGCAGACAACCCAGTTTGACATTGAGATTCGGGCCATCGATTCCATCCGGCCTTACGAGCACAACCCGCGGAAGAATGACTCGGCGGTGGATGCTGTCGCCGCCAGTTTGCGGGAGTTCGGGTTTCGCCAGCCGATCGTGGTCGACACCGACGGCGTCATCATCGCTGGCCACACGCGGTACAAGGCCGCCCTGAAGCTGGGCCTGGAAAAGGTGCCCGTCCACGTGGCCACCGACCTTTCGCCGGAGCAGATCCGAGCATATCGGCTGGCCGACAACAAGACGGGCGAGTTGGCGACCTGGGACTTCGAGATCCTGCCAATCGAACTGGCCGCCCTTCAGGAGGCCGGGTACGAACTCGACATCCTGGGCTTCGACGACGAGGAGTTGGCCAACCTACTCGACACGGAACTCCAGCAAGGGCTGACCGATCCGGACACCGTGCCGGAACCGCCCGACGAGGCGGTCACCCGGCCCGGCGATCTGTGGAGCCTCGACGATCACCGGTTGCTGTGCGGCGACGCGACGGACGGTGTCCACATGGCCCGCCTGATGGGCGACGTGCAGGCCGACTTGCTGCTGACCGACCCGCCGTACAACGTGGCGTATCAGGGCAAGACCAAGGACGCCCTGACGATCGAGAATGACGCGATGGAGGACTCGCAGTTTCGCGGCTTCCTGGTAGACGCGTTTCGCAACGCGGATGCCGCCATGCACCCCGGTGCAGCTTTCTACGTCTGGCATGCCGACAGCGAGGGCTACAACTTCCGTGGAGCTTGTCGAGACGCGGGGTGGAAGGTGCGCCAGTGCCTCATCTGGGCCAAGAGTGTGTTGGTCATGGGCCGCCAGGACTACCAGTGGAAGCACGAACCGTGCCTCTACGGCTGGAAGCCGGGATCGGCCCACCAGTGGATGGCCGACCGCCGACAGACGACC
>JABMRB010000650.1 GCA_013202865.1 Candidatus Nealsoniibacteriota bacterium
CACTCAGATCGTGTTGTTCGCCGGGGTCATCCTTCAGGTTGTACAACTCGACTTTCTCCCAGTGATAGAATTCGATCAGCTTCCAGTCGCCGTCGCGGATCGACGCGCCGGGCGTCCATGTCGAACCGTGATAGTGGGGGTAGTGCCAAAACAGCGACCGAGGCGGCAGAGTTGCGCCTCCCTCGAGCAACGGTACGAGACTCATCCCGTCCGCGTGCTTTTCGGGCATCGCCGGCAGACCCGCCAGCTCGAGCATCGTCGGAAAGAAATCCATGCTCACCACGGGCGTGTTGCAGACGCTTCCCGGCCTGGTGACGCCGGGGGCCCGAACGATCATCGGCTCGCGCACGCCGCCCTCATAAAGCCAACCCTTGCCCGCCCGCAGCGGAAGGTTGCACGTCGGCCCCATCCCGCCGAGCGTACTCAGTCCGCCGTTGTCGGAGAAGAAGAACACGACCGTATCGTCGGCCAGCTTCAGGTCGTCGAGTTTCGCGAGAATCCGGCCGACGTCGCAGAAGTATTTGAGCAACTGCCCCGCAACTGCTACACTTGCATCCTGGAATCGTCTCACATTAGCATAAAGGAGATCAGATGGACAGGCAAATGGGTTTCCCAACGGCGTGGTTGCTGGCAGCGGTCTTGCTGCCGTGCGGTGTCGGCGGGGCCGTTGCGGCGGACGTCAAAGGAAAGCCGAACATCGTGTTCATCATGGCCGACGACCACACCAGCCAGGCGTGGGGCTGCTACGGGAGCCGACTGGCGGCGTTTGCCAAGACGCCCAATATCGACCGCCTGGCCCGCGAGGGGGCGCGGCTGACCAACTGCTTCTGTACGAACTCGATCTGCGTGCCCAGCCGGGCGAGTATCCTCACCGGACAGTACAGCCACGTCAACGGCGTCAAGACGCTCCGCGAGGCGCTCGATCCCGGTGCCGACAACGTGGCTAAACGCCTCCAAAGGGCCGGCTATCAAACGGCTCTGGTCGGAAAGTGGCACCTCAAGAAATCCCCGGCCGGGTTCGACTACTGGAACATCATCAAGGGGCAAGGCCGCTACCACAACCCGGTGATGTACGAAATGGATTTGGACGGAGGCGCCGTACAGCAGGGCGCCTATTCGACCGACGTCTTCACCGACAAGGCCCTCGATTGGCTCGCACGCCGCGACCGCGAGAAGCCGTTTTGTCTGATGCTGCACTTCAAGGCGACCCATGAGCCGTGGCAATACCATCCACGCCACGCGAAGCTGTACGAGAACGTCGTACTGCCCGAACCCAAAACCCTGCTCGGCCCGACCGGACCGACCGGCGGTGTTGTGCCGGGTTGGCCGCTGGAACTCCTCACCCAGCGGATGCTCAAAGGCGGCCATGGAGGCGGACGGTTGCGGGTCACATCCGACGACCCTCAGGTCGTACGTCGCGCAACCTACCAGAAATTCGTCAAGGACTTCCTCCGTTGCGTGGCCGCGATCGATGAGAATATCGGCCGCGTGCTCGAACACTTGGACAAACACCAACTGGCCGAAGACACGGTGGTGATCTACACCAGCGACCAGGGCTACTTCCTCGGCGAGCACAACTACTTTGACAAGCGGTTCATGCTCGAAGAGAGCCTCCGCATGCCGCTGGTGGTCCGCTATCCCGGCGAGATCGAGCCGCAGACGGTGGTGGAAGACATTATTCTGAACGTCGATTTCGCGCCGACCTTTCTGGACTATGCGGGCACCGGGTCTTCCCCGACGATGCAGGGCCGCAGTTTCCGGGCCAATCTGGCCGGCAACTCGCCCGCCGACTGGCGCGGCGCGATGTACTACCGCTACTACGCGGGCAGCCCGCAGCGCCCGGCCCACTTCGGCATCCGCACGCACCGGTACAAGTTGATCTATTACGACGGCCTGAAGGACCAACCCGAGGGGCAGCGGTGGGAGCTGTACGACCTGACCCAAGACCCTCAGGAGACCCGCAACGCCTACGGAGACTCCAAGCACCGCGAGATCACCGCAGAGTTGAAGCAGCGCCTGCGGGACCTGCAAGCGGAACTGGGCGACCGTGCGGGAGCGGAGGCCCAACGCGAAGGGAGCAGCTAACGTGGACGCGCAGGAAACGGTGCGTGGAAAAAGGCGCAGCCGCGGTCGATGGAAATGCATCTGGCAGGCGGGGCGGTTGTTGCTGCGAGCCCTCAACCCCCGGCCGGGTGCCGGAAGATCCGCGAAGCTGTAAGGCGTACCGAAGACTCCTCGGGCAGGCCGTCATCTCCGCCTCAAGTTCTTGAGCCTTCTCCGAAGCGGTGTGGTACGAATAGGCCACGCGACAGCCTTCCCGGACGAGCGTCTTGATGAGATGGACGAACACGGCCACGTTCATTATGCCGGGCAAGGCGACTTTGGCCAGCGGCGGTTTGAACTTCTCGGGCATCTATTCTCTTTCCGCCTGAGGAATGTAGATCACCGTCAACGCGCACGTGTTGAAACTCACGCGACCCCCCAAATCCTCCTTCTGCGTGCCGCGGTTGCCGTTGAACGTGACATAGAGCTTGTCCCCTTCGGCAGAGACGGCCGATCCGAACGTGCCCAGCGTGACGTATCCGGCCCGCTCATGAAGCAGCGGGTGCAGAAAAG
>JABMRB010000651.1 GCA_013202865.1 Candidatus Nealsoniibacteriota bacterium
GCGGATGGGCGAGCTGATCGTCTTCGACCCGGCCTTGGGCCGGCAACAGGCCGACGGCGCCGTGCAGCGGATCCCCGGCTACGGCAAGAAGGTCGAGCCGGTCATCGGCGACCGGATCGTCAACGAGTCGTGGCCGCGGTTCCTGCATCCCTATCCGCTCAGCGATAAGTACTTCCTGGTCTCCTGTCAGCCTGACGCGGATTCGCTCTGGGGGATCTACCTGGTCGACACGTTCGACAATGCGACGCTGATTCACCAGCAGCCCGGCTACGCGATGCTCGAGCCGGTGCCGCTTCGCAAGACGTTGCGGCCGCCCGTGCTTCCCGATCAGGTCGACCTGGAAAGCCGCATGGCGCTGGTCTATCTCAGCGACGTCTACGCCGGCAAGGGCCTGGAGGGCGTGCCGCGCGGCACGGTCAAGCGGCTGCGGATCTACGAGCAACATTACGCTTATCCTAAGATGGGCGGCCACCACGCCGTCGGCATCGACGGGCCTTGGGACGTCAAGCGGATCCTCGGCACGGTGCCGGTCAAGGAGGACGGGTCGGCCAATTTCCTCGTGCCCGCCAACACGCCGCTTGCCGTCCAGCCGTTGGACGAAAACGGCCGGGCGCTGCAGATCATGCGGAGTTGGTTCACGGCCATGCCCGGCGAAATTCTCTCCTGCGCCGGGTGTCACGAATCGCAGAACACGACACCCGCGGCGAAACACGCCGTCGCCATGCGGGACAAGCCGTCGAAGATCGAGCCTTGGTACGGGCCGGCACGCGGCTTCGGCTTCAAACGCGAAGTGCAGCCGGTGCTGGATAAATACTGCGTCGGCTGCCACGACGGCACCAAAGATAACCGCCCCAACTTTTCCGCCGCCGGGCAGCCGACGTTGGTCGGCAAGAAAGCGCATCGCTTCACCCCCTCGTACGTGACGCTGCATCCGTACGTACGCCGCCCCGGCCCCGAAAGCGATTATTTCATGCAGAAGCCGCTGGAGTTCCACGCCGGCACCAGCGAGCTGATCCAGATGCTCGAAAAAGGCCACCATAACGTCAAGCTCGACGCCGAGGCATGGGACCGGCTGGTGACCTGGATCGACCTGAACGTGCCCGACCACGGCACCTGGCACGAACACCGGGACATCGCGGAAGACTACGGTCGCCGGCGTCTGGAGATGCGGGCGAGGTACGCCAATCGGCCGGAGGACCCGGAGGAAATCGTCGAAGACGATTCCGGGCGGATCGAGTTCGTCAAACCGGAGCCGCTCGTTCGCCGCGAGCCGGCTGAGATCGAAGTGGCCGGCTGGCCCTTCGACGCCGAGGAGGCTCGGCAACGGCAGGAGTCGGTCGGAGTGCCCGTGCGGGCTACGATGAAGCTCGACGACGAGGCCGAGTTGGTCTTCTCGTTGGTGCCTCCCGGGCGGTTCGTGATGGGATCGGAGGATGGCGGTTTCGCCGATGAACGGCCACGCGGCAAGGTGGCCGTCGAAAGCCCCTTCTATCTCGGCACGTGCGAAGTCACCAACCGGCAATACGCCGCGTTCGATCCGATGCACGACAGCGCCTACATCAGCATGACGTCCAAGGACCACAGCCGCCGTGGGCATCCGGTCAACGGCCCGGAGCAGCCGGTCGTGCGCGTCACCTGGCAGCAGGCCAACGCGTTTTGCCGGTGGCTTTCGGCCCGAACCGGCAAACGGTTCCGCCTGCCGACGGAGGCCGAGTGGGAATGGGCCTGCCGGGCGGGAACGGACACGCCGTTCGGCTTCGGCACCAGCGAGACCGACTTCGGGCAGTTTGCCAACCTGGCCGATCAGACGCTCAAGCAGTTCGCCTTGCGCGATTCACCCAAGTGGCATCCGCGGGACGACCGTTTCAACGACGCCGCTATGGTCACCACCGACGTGGGCGGCTACCAGCCGAACGCGTGGGGCCTGTCGGACATGCACGGCAACGCCGCCGAATGGACCGCCTCGGCGTACCGGCCTTACGCCTACGATCCCGCCGACGGCCGCGAGAGCCCGCAAGCAGAAGGCACCCGAACGGTCCGCGGCGGCTCCTGGTACGACCGCCCGGCGCGGGCAACTTCGTCCTTCCGGCTGCCCTACCAACCTTGGCAACGAGTCTACAACGTCGGCTTCCGTGTCGTGATGGAAGTCGAGTGAGTTCCATTGTTTGTAGTGACCCGATTCATCGGGTTTGGATTGCCAGAA
>JABMRB010000652.1 GCA_013202865.1 Candidatus Nealsoniibacteriota bacterium
CGCCGACGGCAATTGCGGCCCGGGCGGTTGTTGCCCCAAGTGAGGGATTTCAGGTTTCAGATTTGGGATTTGGGATTTGGGATTGCGGGTTTATGTCTAACCGAGAGTTCTGGCCCCTTGGCATGAGGAAACGATCATGAAACTTCCCACCCTTGTCTGGCGCGAGCTGTTTGAGCGGAAGAGCCAGATGCTGACGATCTTTCTCGGGGTCTTCCTGGGGATCACCGCCGTGGTGGCGATCAAGAACATTACGGTCTATCGCGAACTGGCCGTTGCCCGGGAATTGGACCTACTGGGTGCGAACGTGCTGGTGTTGCCCAAATCGGTCACGCTGCAAGACTACTACTCGGCCGACATGCACGACGAAGTGATTCCCGAGGAATACGTGATGCGGCTGACGATGTCCAAGATCCAGGGCGTGGACAATCTCTCGCCTAAGCTGTGCGTTCCGGTCACGCTGGAGGACAGGAACTTCACCTTGACCGGCATCTTGCCCAAGAACGAGTTCCAGGCCAAGGCGGCCTGGGCCGGTGTGGGAATCTTCAGCCGGCCGATCGGTTGCGGCACCGTCGACATGGGGGCCGAACCCGAGAAAGAAGACAAGAAGACCTTGGTCCGCAAGCGGGTCATCGAGACGCTCGAAAGCGACGAATCGCTCGTGGGAGCTGACGTGGCATCTTCCTTGGGGTTAGAGGACGGCGACTCGATCGAATTGCTCGGCAAAGAGTTCTCCGTGGTCGCCGTGTTGCCGCAGACCGGCACGGTGGACGACTCCCGCATCTTCGCCCATCTGCACACCGTGCAAGAGCTCACCAACAAGGGCGAAGTGGTCAGTTGCATCGAGATCGTCGGCTGCTGCAAGGAGATTTCGGCGGGTCTGGTCGATAAGGTCAACACGCTGCTGCCCGACGCCAAGGTGGTCACCGTCACGCAGGTCGTTGCCACGCAGACGAAGGTCAACGAGATGATGGAGCAGGGGTCGCTGTTGTTTCTGATTATTCTCGTGGTCGTGGGCGGGGCCGGCATTGCCAACTACATGTACGCCAACGTCTTCGAGCGGCGGCGCGAGATCGGCACCCTGATGGCCCTGGGCGCCGGCTCCCGGACGATCTTGGGGATCTTCCTGTTGAAGGCCCTGCTGCTGGGATTGGCCGGCGGCGTCGGCGGCGTGCTCGTCGGCACGGGCGTGTCGCTGATTCTCGGACCGATGCTGGCCGGGCTGCCGGCGCTGGCCGGAATCCACGACGTCGAGATTCGCGGCGGGATGCTCATGCTGGCCACGTGGGCCGTGTTGATATCGACGGGCATCGCCTTGGCGGCTAGTTTCCTGCCCGCCTGGTGGGCCGCCCGACTCGATCCTTGTGCCACGTTCCAGGAGATCTAGACCATGTTACGAATGGAAAACGTTAGCAAGAGCTACCCGCATCGCCGCCGCAAGGTCCAGGCGCTGAACCATGCCACGGTCGAGGTGCCCGAGGGCGATTTCGTGTCGATCGTCGGTCCCAGCGGCAGCGGCAAGAGTACGCTGCTGTTGATGCTCGGCGGGATGCTGGCACCGACCGAGGGCCGCGTATGGTTGGACGACGACTCGATCTACGACCTCAGCTCCAATCGCCGCGCGCGTTGGAGAAAAGAGAACATCGGGTTCGTCTTCCAGACGTTCAATCTGGTGCCCTACTTGACGGCCATGGAGAACGTCCAGGTCCCATTGTATCTGGCCGGCAAGGACGGCCAGGCTCAACGCGACAAAGCGACCGCGCTACTGGAGCGCGTAGGCCTCGGCGACCGGCTCGATCATAAGCCGGGTGAACTGAGCGTCGGACAGCAGCAGCGCGTGGCCCTGGCCCGCATGCTGGCTAACGATCCGGCCGTCATCCTGGCCGACGAACCGACCGGCAACCTCGACCCGGAGACCGGCGCCCAGGTGATCGAGTTCTTCGATGAGTTCAACCGCGAGGGCCGCACCGTGGTGATGGTTACGCACGACCCGCAGGCGGCAGAGCGTGCCAAGCGAACGTTGACGTTGCGAGAAGGTTCGATCTGCGACGAGGGCGGCGAGCCGTCGTCGCTGCACGTGGCCTGAGCTTTTCGCCGGACCCGGCCGATGGTCCGTTCCATCAGAAGCTGTTGGAGTGCCTGGACAACTGCTTCGGCGAGGTGCCGGAAATCCAAGCCGACGAAATCCGGGCCGCGGTGGTCCGCAAGTCGGGCGGTTGTTGCCCGTCGTCGTGAGGAGCGTAGGGTGGGTCGAGGCACGAGACCCACGCGGGAAAGAAGGCCAGATTGGGGATTGGGGATTGGGGGAACGACTACGCAACACGTCCGTGGGC
>JABMRB010000653.1 GCA_013202865.1 Candidatus Nealsoniibacteriota bacterium
AAGAACGGCCTGGCCTACTACGACAAGACGAAGGCGCTCATCGAAGGATGGCGCAAGACGTGGGGCAACGACCGTATGGCGTTCTATTTCGTGCAGATCGCCCCTTGGTCCGGGAGTTACGCCCCGGGGCAACTGCCCGCGCTTTGGGAAGCGCAGGTCGCCAGCCTGAAGATCCCCGGCACCGGGATGGCGGTGACCACGGACCTGGTCGACAACATCGGCGACATCCACCCCCGCAACAAACTCGACGTCGGTAACCGGCTCGCCCTTTGGGCCCTGGCTAAGAACTACGGTCAGGCCGAGTTGGTCTACTCCGGCCCGCTCTACAAATCGATGAAGGTAGAGGGCAACAAGATTCGCGTCGAATTTGCCCACGTCGGCGGCGGGCTGAAGTCGCGCGACGGCAAACCGCTGACCGAATTCCAGATCGGCGGTGCCGACGGCACGTTCCAACCGGCCGAGGCGGTCGTCGACGGCAAGACGGTGGTCGTGCAGGCCGAGGGCGTCGAGAAACCCACGCAAGTCCGTTTCGGCTGGCATAAAGTGGCCAACCCCAACCTCATCAACGCAAAAGGTCTGCCCGCCTCGCCATTTCAGACCGACAACTGGCAGGGCGGCACGGGCGAGTAGTCCTTGACTCGTTCAAGACAGGGAGTCGTTCTGATGTCCGAGCCCAAAGCCTTTCGGTGGCACTACGACCGCACGCCGCGGGAGGACGTACCCGAGTGGGATACGTTTTCGGTCGGGGTCTATCAGTGGCTGCCGAAAGCGTCGGGCAAAGGGCTGAAGAAATCGAAGACCATTCGCATCAAGGGATATGGCGCAGAACCCGACCGCGTCTATCAGAAGGCGAGCGAGCTTTGTCGAACACTCAATGAGCAAGGTGTGCGAATTGAGAATCCACCCTCGTGGCTGCAAAAACAGTATTCGGTCCCACGACCGACTGGATACGTGAAGGAGCGGGCTACGGATGACTCTCCGGTAACCATCGACGCGAAAACGCTACGTTCCGTACGAACTCGCGTCCTGAAACGTATTCTTGAACCCGCGGGCTTCAGGCGACATGGTTCACTTTACGTGCGCCAGCACGAGCACCAAATTCAGGGCGTGGATTTTCAGGCGCACAAGTTTGGTGGGAAATTCATGGTCAACCTGGCTTTCCATTTCGATTTCGTCCCCTCATGTTTTACTCTCGCCACAAAGGAGGCAGCCAGTTTTACCCTGCTCGATTTCTGTCTGCGCAAGAGACTTGGCGTCGACACCGATTATTACACCACCGCTTACGAATATCCTCAGGATCGCGACGCTTGCGATGACCTGTTCAGAGAGCTTGGATCTCGCATTCTGAACGAGGTGACAACGTGCGCCGAGCAACATGCGAATCCCGCGTCACTGGTCGAACTCCTTGACCCCGCCACACTTCACGCCTGCCATGATTGGCTGGACGCCGACAATCATGACGATGACCGAGATTGCGGAGTCGATGAGGATGCCCTTAGAAAACTCATGGTATGGTTCGAGGATGGTTACGCGCCCTACCTGCTATTGGGTCATTGTGCGCTCGAATTGGGCGACCGGCCGCTTGCTGCCGAGTACGGAAGAATGGGTATGGAATGTTATGCTGATTACCAGCCCGCGCGATCCAAGAAGACACCTCGCCAGCACAACGTTCCGATTGCTAACACGGGAGGAGTTCTGATTATCGATCTGCCGATCGTAGTTAATTCACGCGAGTCAATCCTTAAAGCCATGGACCGGCTGGCAAGCGACTCGTAAGCCGGCGGGGGTCCGGCGAGACCAAACTTCAGGCAAGAAACACTACGGAAGGAATCAACGATGGCAATCACGCGCCAACCCACATGCCAAGTGAGGTATATCCTCCGGGCTGCGACGTTCGCAATTCTCAGCGTCAGCTTCGTCGCACGCCTATCCGGCGAATCAGTTGGGCAGGGCACAAAGCCGTCGAACGGGCTGATTGCGTTTGCAGATGCACCCGACCAAAGACCGGGGCCGCAGGCAATGCAACATGGGCAGATCTATACGATCACGCCGGACGGCAAGAACAAAACGCAACTCACGACCGGGAAACCGGGAAACTTCTTTCCGGCATGGTCGCCGGACGGAAAACAGTTGGCATTCGTTTCTATACGAAATCACAAACGTGAAATCTGGATCGTCGATTCCAGTGGGAAAAACGAACGATTCATCACGTCAGGGTTCTTGCCTGGCTGGTCGCCCGACGGAAAGCAACTCGCCATCGCAAGATTCAATGAGAAGCGGCAACGCCAGATATGGACGGTCGGTGTTGATGGAAAAGGCGAGCGGCAGCTCACCTCAGAAGGGTTCAGCCATTGCGCGGCCTGGTCGCCGGTGGGTGACAAGATCGCCTACTGGTCGGGAGATGGTCGCGGAGTCGGTCAGATTTGGGTCATGAACAGTGACGGCACCGATCAGGTGCAACTCACGCATTCCGAGAAGACGGAGTATACTCCGGACGGCAGCAGCGCGAACGCCCCGGCCTGGCTCTTCAACCAACGAATCGCCTATTGGTCCGGCATCGAACACCGATACGGCCAGGTCTGGAGCATGAAGGCCGACGGCAGCGACCGGAAACAACTAACCACCGAGCCGGCGCCCGCTTCGAGCGACAATCCGACGTGGTCGCCCGACGGCAAGAGACTCCTGTTCGACACACAGCGCCGAAGGCGTCCGGAGATCTGGGTGATGAACGCCGACGGTTCAGATCAGCGCGTGCTCGTATCTAATCTCAAAGTTATCCCCATGCGCACTTCGTGGCAGCCCGTGTTTCCCGTTGAGTCGGTTGAAGACATACGCCAGCCTTAACACCAGGATGTGAGGCACGATTCAAATGAGCGATGAGCCCCTGAAAAAGAACGAAAAGGGAAGAGAGCAAGAAGGAGGTCAGAACTGTTTTTCTCGCCAACAAATAGTCCTGACCCCTTTTCTCGTCGTCGCTTTGCTCTCGTTGATCGCGACGGCCCGTGCGGCAGACGATCGCTTGAACGTCGTCTTCTGCTGCGATACGCAGAACGACCTCTACCGCGCGATGACCGCCGACGGAACCAGCTATCCCCGCCATGACTCGGCCAAGGAGGCAATCGACGCTGCCGGCGCAAGCGCCGCTGTGCTGATCCTCGCGGACGGCTACCCGCAGAAGACCACGCGGATCGACCCGACTGCGTTCGAGCGGGCCGCGAAGAAGCGTTTACGGCTCTACGTCGAGTACCCCGCGTCGCTGCCGGACGTCGAGGTCGGCCGGCCGCGACGCACCCGGATCGAACGGGCCGTGGTCACCTCGGACCTTTTCGGCCGCGAGTTGGCACGGCTGAGGATCGTCGCGATCAACGGGCTGCATCTTGTGCCCGTGGCCGTGGAGAAGTCGCACATCGTGGCCGCCCGGGTGGCCGGGTTCGATACGGCCGTTTTCGGTTTGCCGGAGCGCACCGATCCGATCCTCTTTGAACATCCCCGCGGCAACCTGCTCGTGTCGACCACGAAGCTGAGCCACTTCGTCACCGGGCGTTACGCGCCACAAGACGCCTGGAAGGGCATCTGGCACGCGGTGTTCGGCTGGCTGTGTCCCGAGGCGAAGCCGGCCGAGTTGACCTGGGAGCCGATCGTTCGGCCTGCCTACGGACGTGACGAGGTGCTGCCGAAAGACGCCCAGCGACGCGCGTTGCGCCGTGGCGTCGAGTGGTTCAGGAAGTCGAAGCTTCTGCTGCATCCGTCACGATTGGAGGAAGTGACCCGCGCAGCCCGGGCCGACGGATTGGCACCCACGCCCGCGGCCGACGCACCGATCGGCGACGGTTCGCTGGGGATTCTCGAAGCCCCGCAGTCGATCATCCAGCACGACGGCAGCCAGTTGCAAAGCGTTGCCCGACGTGGCGATTGCACGGGCGAGTCGGCCATGGCTATCGCGCTGGCCGGCAAAGTGTTTGGTGATCCGCAGATGTCGAAAATCGCCGAAAACCTGCTCGATTTCTGGTACTTCACCTCCGATGCCTGCAAACGGGAGCGGGGCGATCCGAACCACGGCGCCTACGGGCTGATCGCTTGGGGCATTACGACCCCGGCCTGGTACACGGCCAACTACGGCGACGACAACGCCCGGCTGTTGATGGGCTCCTGGGCCACCGCGGCACTGACCGGCGAAGACCGCTGGGACGAGCCGATGATGCGGTGCCTGCTAGCCAACCTCCGCACCACCGGTCAACTCGGGTTCCGCGGCGGACGAATCGACGTGCCGGCTTTGGGTAAGCAGGGATGGGAGCCCTTCTTCCGTCGAGAAATCGTCAATCCATGGCCGCACTACGAAGCCTACCTCTGGGCCTGCTACCTCTGGGCCTATCAGCAGACGGGCTACGAGCTTTTCTACCAGCGGGCCGAATCGGCCCTGCGACTAACGATGGAGCAGTACACCGACGGCTGGCGATGGACCAACGGCCTTGCCCAGGAGAAGGCCCGCATCCTGCTGCCCCTGGCATGGCTGGTACGCGTGAAGGACACGCCCGAACATCGCGCCTGGCTGCGCAAGGCGTTCGACGGGCTCGTGGCGTTGCAGCAGCCGTGCGGAGCGATCCGCGAAGAACTCGGGCTGCCGGGCCGCGGTTCGTACGCGCCACCGGCGTCGAACGAAGCCTACGGCGGTAACGAAGCCTCGCTGATCCAGCGCGATGGCGACCCGGTGTGTGATCTGCTCTACACCACCAACTTCGCGTTGCTGGGCCTTCACGAGGCGGCCGCCGCGACGGGCGACAAGCAGATGATCGCGGCCGAGAACAAGCTGGCGGAGTTTCTCTGCCGAATCCAAGTCCGCAGCCGACGGCAACCCTCACTCGACGGCGGCTGGTTCCGCGCCTTCGATTACCGGCGCTGGGAGCACTGGGCCAGCAACGCCGACGCCGGCTGGGGCGCCTGGGCCATCGAGAGCGGATGGACCCAAGGTTGGATCACCGCCGTGCTCGCCATGCGCGAGATGGACACCTCGCTATGGGACCTGACGAAAGAGAGCCGGATCGAACGCCATTTCGACAAGTACCGACGCCAGATGCTGCCCGATGAACCCTGACAGCCGTGAACGTCGCTTGATCTGGCGGCGCGGTCCGCAACCTCCCCCGGGAGTAAAGAAGACCCGTTGAAGGACGCAACAAACAAGAAACAAGACCTGACCCCAATGTGACCCTAAAAGGAAGACCACCATGAAGATGCAGAACATCTTGCGACGCGCCTTGCTGCTCAGTGCAGTTTGGGCCGTTGCACCGTTGCACGCTTTGGCGGCCGAGCCGGCCACGCCCGCCGACCGTCCGAATATCATTCTTATCGTCACCGACCAGCAATCGGCACACATGCTCAGTTGCACGGGCAATAAGTGGCTCGAGACGCCGGCGATGGACTATATCGCCGCCAACGGCATCCGGTTCGAACGGGCTTATACGACCAACCCCGTCTGCTCCCCGGCCCGAATCGGACTGATGACGGGCCGCTTTCCCGGCTACTTCACTTCCGCCGACGGAAAGCAGCCTCGCGAGAACGGCGGCGCGATGCGCGTGACGGAACTCTCGCCCGAGGTCCAGCGCACGCATATCGCAGCCTATCTGAAACGGGCCGACTACGAGCTGGCCTACTCCGGCAAATCGCATCTGCCCAAGCCGCTAAGCCCGCAGCAACTCGGCTTCAACGTCCTCTCCGGCGACCCGCGCGGTGCGGGCGCCAAGGCGTGTGCCGACTTTATCCAACAGGAGCACGCCCGGCCCTACTACCTGTGGGTGAACTTCATGAACCCGCATGACATCTGCTATTTCGCCATCAACAACTACCGATTCGATGCGCAGCCGCAACAGAAGACCACGGCCACGGGCGGCGTCGCCAACAAGTTGCTCCTCGACGCGATGCGGCTCCCCGAGGGCGTGGGCGAGCAAGCGTTCTTCGCCCGATACTGCCCGCCGCTGCCGTCGAACTACGAGCCCCAGGCCGACGAACCGGCGGCCGTCACCCAACTCATCGACGAACGTTCGTTCCGCCGCCGCGCCCGGCAGACGTACACCGACCGCGATTGGCGGCTGCATCGCTGGGCCTACCATCGGCTGACCGAGCGCGTCGACGCCGAGATTCAGATCGTGCTCGACGCCGTCCGCCGCGCCGGCCAGGAAGAGAACACGGTCGTCATCCTCACCAGCGACCACGGCGACATGGACGCTTCGCACAAGATGGAGCACAAGTCGGCCCTTTACGAAGAGTCGGCACGCATCCCGTTGCTGGTCATGCACCGCGGCACGGCCCCCGCCGGTCGCGTCGACGACACGCATCTGGTGTCCAACGGTCTCGACTTGCTACCGACCGTCTGCGACTACGCCGGCATCGCCGCCAAGGCCGACCCCCGCGGCCGCAGTCTCCGCCCGATCATCGAAGGCAAGACGGTCGACCGGTGGCGAGAGACGCTCGGCGTCGAGAGCCAGATCGGCCGCATGGTGGTAGGCGACCGTGTGAAGTACATCAAGTACGACGCAGGCAAGGCGCAAGAACAGCTCCTCGACCTGAAGAAAGACCCCGGCGAGACCCGCCACTTCACCGCCGAGCCCGAGTACGCCGAATTGCTCGACCGATTACGCACGGCGTACGAGAAGGAGTGGTTTCCGGGCCGGTGATGTAGGGTGCGTGCAACGCACCTTCGCCAGATGTTGTGGTGCGTTTCACGCACCCTACGACTTACTCCTCGATATCGAGTTCTCTCGCCAGCCGCGACATGAGGCGCGCGAACGGCTCGTATTCTGGCGTTTTGCGGTAGGACGCCACTTCATGCACGTGCTGCCCATTACTGACACGGAGTTCCTGCCGCGTAGCGTCACAGTGATAGAAAAGGTTGAGAGTGAAGGGCATTTCGAAGAAGCCCTCTTCGCGCAAGAGAAGCAGAAGTGTCTGCATCTTCTCCATCGGCACGACGAGAATACGCGACTCGGGAAGTCGGTCAACTATCCACAGTGACTGAAGCGCGCTCCGATTGGAGTTGGTTGTGACCACGAACTCCCGTGGTTCGCTATCCCGCCCGTACCAGGCCGTGAACTCGATCGTGACGCGAGACGGATCACTTGACAGATGCCAATCGTGCCATACACCCCGCACCTTCGGATAGGCAACATGAGCACAGAAGAGGGCGGCCATGACGCAAACGCAGGCTGCTCCCGTTGCCAACCGGCTCTTCGGAAACCCGCGGATGCGTTTCGCCAAAAGGACTACTTGGAATCCGGCCAGCAGGGCGGTCGTGTACAGAGCAAATAGAGTTCCGAAGAGATAGTATATCACCTGCCTCCGCAAATCGAAGGTGAGAGAACGCAACGGCCAGTCAAGCCGGAACGTGTATAGTGCCGTCGCGATCATCGCACAAGCCGCGACGGCCGCCAGATTCACGGCCTTCCGCTCGGTTCGGATCGCCGTTCTGAAGAAGAGAACCACACCAGCAACGCCGACGGGATAGCCAAACGCAAGAATCATCCACCCAAAGTACCGGTAATTGCCAAGCATGGCACACCAGAGGGCGAACGGCACCATCCACGCCAACATGGTTCCCAAGCCGAACTGAAATCGGCACCGGTCGAGATTTGCTGGGCTGGGTTCATTCATGGCCGTTTCATGGCGAGTAGCGTATCCTTCTCTCTATTCTGATCTGCGGCCACAAATTATTGCAGCCGTGCCGTCATCTTGACAGATCGGCGTGAGCGGGTGTAGGCTCAGCGGAAGAAATGGTTGCGGTACGGAACTACAATGCCTTGCGTTGGGAGATCATTATGAGACTGCTGGGTCTATCCAGAGACGAACGGTTGGTATTGGCTTGGTTGGCGTTGGGGGTGCTTGGACTGTCACCGCAATGGGCCCGGGCCGCAGACGGACCGGGCCGGGTGCAGTTGCCCGAGCGGCCGGCGCCGGCGGTTACGCTCTTTGTGGCCGTCAATGGAGAGGATGATAATCCGGGTACCCGCCAGCGGCCGTTCGGTTCGTTACGACGGGCACGCGACGAAATCCGTAAGTTGAAGGGACGCGGCTTGCCGGATGGTGGCGTGGCCGTGCTCGTTGGCGGAGGACGGTATAGGGTGGCCGAGACGTTTACGCTCGGCAAGGAAGATTCCGGCACCAAGAGCGCCCCGATCGTCTATCGTGCCCGGGACGGCCAGACGCCCACGTTCAGCGGCGGCGTGCGGCTGACGGGATTTGTTCCCGTGGCGAACGCCGACGTTCTGGCACGGTTGCCGCAGGAGGCACGCGGCAAGGTCGTGCAGACGGACCTCAAGGCACACGGCGTCGAGAATCTCGAGCCGTTGCGGCTCGGCGGTTTCGCCAGCGGGCGGGGGTTCAAAACGCATCCGGCCATGGAACTGTTCTGCGACGGCCGGGCGATGCGGCTGGCACGTTGGCCTAACGACGGATACGTGCGCGTCGTCGACGTCGTGCAGCCGGACGGGCATAAGATCCATGGCCGCGAAGGCAGCAAGACTGGCCGATTCCTCTACGACGGCGATCGCCCCAAGCGGTGGACGCACGACCGCGACGTGCTGCTCTACGGCTACTGGTTCTTCGGCTGGGCCGACTCCTACGAACCGGTCGCGTCGATCGACCCACAGCGGCGCGAAATCACACTCGCACCGCCCTACCACCGCTACGGCTATCGCAAGGGCCAGCCCTACTATGCCGTCAACCTGCTCTCGGAGATCGACGTGCCGGGCGAGTACTTCATCGACCGCGGCACGAGCTTGCTCTATCTCTACCCGCCGGCCGATCTGAAGAAGGCCGTGGTGGAGTTGTCGACCGTCGCGTGTCCCTTCGTCGAGATGACCGACGCCGCGCACGTGACGCTGCAAGGGTTTCGCTGGGAACTGGGCTGCGGCGATGCGGTGCGGATCGTCGGTGGCGAGAGCTGCCTGCTGGCCGGCTGTACGATCCGCCGGTTTGCCGGCAACGGCGTGGAGATCCGCGGCGGCCGCAACCACGGACTGCTCTCGTGCGACGTCTACTCGATGGGCCGGGGCGGTGTGTCGGTCGTCGGCGGCGATCGCAAGACGCTTACGCCGGGCGGCCATTTCGTCGAGAACTGCCACATCTACAACCTCTCGCGGATCGACCACACGTATACACCGGCCGTGCTGATGACCGGCGTAGGCAATCGGATCGCGCACAACTTGATGCACGACGTCCGCTCCAGCGCGATCCGGCTCGGCGGCAACGATCACGTGGTCGAACTGAACGAGGTCTACGACGTCGTCTGGGAGTCGGACGATCAGGGCGGGGCCGACATGTTCGGCAACGCGACCTACCGCGGCAACGTCTATCGCTACAACTACTGGCACCATATCGGCGACTCCCGCGACGGCGAAGAGCCCGGCTGCGGTCGGGCCGGCATCCGGCTCGACGACGCGATCTCCGGCACGTTGGTCCATGGCAACGTGTTCTACCGGTGCTCGGCCGGTCGGCTGGGATTCGGCGGCGTGCAAATCCACGGCGGCAAGGAGAACCGCATCGAGAACAACGTCTTCGTCGATTGCATGGCGGCGATCAGTTTCTCGCCGTGGGGTGAGGCGCGGTGGAAGCAGTTTGTCGCTGCCGCGCTCGATTCACCCGAGATCGACAAGACGCTCTACCTGACCCGCTATCCACAACTGGCCACCCTGGCCGAGGATCACGACGTCAACACGGTCGCACGGAACTTGGCCTATCGATGCACCGAGTTCTTGCGTCGCGACCGGGGCTACACAAAGGCAACCGACAATCTGGTCACCGACGACGACCCCGGGTTCGCCGACGCCGCGCGGGGCGTGTTCCGGATCGAGGGCGAGCCGGCTGCGTTGAAGCGGATCGGTTTTCAGGCGATCCCGTTCGACGAGATCGGGCTGTACGTCGACGGTTTTCGCAAGGAGTTGCCGGTCAAGGCGGTTGCCGAGGCCCGGGCCAGCGGCAGCGGGAAGCCCGCCCCAACGAGGGGTGTGCCGGGGGCCGCGTCATCCCAGAGGCAGTCACCGCAGTAGAGCAGCGGCACACATCGGCAGGCGGGAGGACGGGTATTCTCAAATACACTGATTTGCTTTACAATCGCAATCGGAAGCACCCGGCGTCGGAATACGGCAGCCCGGTGGCCTTCGAACAGCGTTTCCACGAGACCACCGCGCCCCAAGCCACCTGGTTACCTGATCCTTGCCTGTCCGCCCGCCGTGGGGCACGTCAATGAATCGATTCTTCCCATTTCTTGGTTGGTCAAAAGAGAGCAGCAGAGCGTCTCTCCGGGCGGACCTCATCTCCGGAGTGACGGTGGCACTGGTCTTGATTCCGCAATCGATGGCGTATGCCCAACTCGCGGGCCTTCCGCCCTACTACGGCCTTTACGCTTCCTTTCTTCCGCCGATGATCGCCGCCTTGTTCGGCTCCAGCCGGCAATTGGCTACCGGGCCGGTTGCGATCGTCTCTCTGATGACGGCAGCCTCGCTGGAGCCGCTGGCAACGGCCGGTAGCTCCGGTTACATCGCCTATGCGATTACTCTGGCCCTGACGGTAGGCGTCTTTCAGCTTGCCTTGGGACTGCTGCGGCTTGGGATGGTAGTGAATTTCCTTTCTCACCCGGTAGTGAACGGTTTCACGAACGCTGCGGCAATCATCATTGCCACTTCCCAGCTCTCCAAGCTCTTTGGGGTGGACGTGGATAAGGCGGAACACCACTATGAAACGATCGTTCGAGTGGTGGGCGCAGCATGTCATTACACGCACTGGCCCACGTTGGGGATGGGTGCGTTGGCTTTCGCGGTCATGTACGGCCTGAAAAGGACCAACCCGAAGATTCCCTACGTACTGGTCGCAGTCGTTGTCACAACGCTCATTTCATGGCTAACCGGATTCGACCGGAAATGCGAGGTGCCCCTGTCGTCCGTGAGTTCTTCTGAAGTCCGCGAACTGGTTCGCAGTTTCAATGATTCGACTACACGGGCAGACGACTTTTCAGCCAAGCGAACCGGGATCTACGACAAGTTGGCTAAAGTAGAGCAGAGCAAGGGTGAGCGCTCCATCGAGTACCTTCATACGAAGCTCGAATTGGACGTTGCCAACGAGACGATATTTCAACTCAAGACCACGATCGCCTCGTACCGGAAGAAACTCCGGACACTGCATTTCACGGCGGTCAACGAGTCTGACGGGGCCGTCGGATTCCATCTCATCGCCGAAGTCGCCACAGGGGATCGCGGTGACGACCGGACGTGGCGTCTGCAAGTGGGCAACCATGCGATTGACGAGAACCTGGTGAGGATGACGTCAGGTGGTGCCGTGGTTGGGGAAATCCCTCGAGGATTGCCCGCGTTGTCCATGCCCGAGTTCAGTGTTCGTGATTTTTTCACTCTACTACCCTCTGCCGTGATCATCGCGTTGCTCGGGTTCATGGAGGCCATCTCCATTGCCAAGGCGATGGCCGCAAAGACAGGGCAGGTACTGGATCCCAACCAGGAATTGATCGGACAAGGGCTGGCGAATATTCTGGGTTCAGTCGGACAGAGTTATCCGACGTCGGGCTCCTTCTCCAGGTCCGCCGTCAACCTGCAAGCAGGTGCGGTATCCGGCCTTTCAAGTGTTTTCACGAGCATCGCCGTAATCATCGCCCTGCTTTTCCTTACGCCGCTGCTGTACCACCTGCCGCAGGCGACGTTGGCCGCCGTCATCATGATGGCGGTGATTGGTCTTGTGAGTGTCTCGAGTTTCGTTCATTCATGGCGAATCCAACGGATCGACGGCGCCATCCAGCTCATCTCTTTCGTTTGCACGCTGGCTTTTGCGCCACACCTCGATAAAGGTATTATCGTCGGCGTGGTGCTCTCCCTGGGAATCTACATCTACAAAGGCATGAAACCCAACGTAGCTCACTTGTCGCTTTATGCCGACGGGTCGTTTCGCGACGCCAGATACTGGGGACTCAAGGAATGCAGGCACATTGCAGTGATCCGGTTTGACGCGCCTCTGTTCTTTGCTAACGCGAGCTACTTCGAAGCCCTTGTGAGTGAAAGGATCAACAGACTTCCGGAACTTCGGCACATCGTGCTGGTTGCAAACGGCATTAACGACATGGATACCTCCGGAGCAGATGCGCTGGCCTTGGCCGTAGACAACGTGAGGGCTGCGGGCGTCGGGTTCTCGGTCAGCGGCCTTAAGGAGAACGCCCTGGCCGTCATAAAGCGAACACATCTCTATGAAAAGATCGGGGAAGACAACATCTTCCCGACCCGCGTTAGGGCCGTCGCGACCGTTTTCGACGCGGCTCATGAAGGATCGGACGAACAACAATGCCCCCTGCTTATAGTCTGTCTTCTCGCGGAATGCGGTGAAGACGGAGGAGATTAGAATGTCGATAATCAGGATGTTTAGCGGCACTTTTTGCCACGGTGAAGAACTCGCCGAAAAGGTGGCCGCCGAGTTGGGTTGCGAATTGTTGGACGATCTCTACGTGGTGAAGGAGGCCTCGAGCCGTGTGGGTATCCCCGAGGATAAGTTCACGAGAACCCTCTCGGGCAAAGTATCCGCCTTCAATAGCTTCACTCACGAAAGGGAGCGCGTTACAAGCTGCCTGAAACTGGTCGTCGCGGAACTGACGGCAAGGGACAACGTCGTTCTTTCGGGCAATTGCAGCCAGCTCGTCTCCGCTGAGATCTCTCACGTGCTCGGAGTCTGCATCATCGCGGATCTCGGCTATCGCTACAAACTGGCCATGCAAGAATGCGGCATGTCGGAGAACGAAGCTCAAGGGATCGTACACAAAGACGACGAGAGCCGGATCCTGTGGACGGATTACGTCCTCGGGAAGAGCCCCTGGGACGCGGATCTCTACGATGTGTTGATTCCCACGAACCAAATAGAGGTCAACGAAGCCGTCGAACTGATCTGCAACAGTGCCAGGCGCGACGCATTGAAGGTGACGGAGGCTTCTTTACAGGCCGTTGAGGATTTCAATCTTGCCGCACGAGCAGAAGTCGCGCTGGGTAAGGCGGGGCACAATGTCTCTGTTTCTGCTAAAGGCGGCAAGGTGATACTGACAATAAACAAGCACGTCATCATGTTGGCCCGCCTCGAAGAAGAGTTAAAAAGAACCGTGGCTGAAGTTGAAGGAGTAGAGGAAGTCGAAACGAAGGTCGGGCCCGGGTTTTACCAGGTAGGTGTTTACTGCCAGTTTGACCCCGAGTTGCCCAGTAAGGTTCTCCTGGTGGATGATGAAAGAGAATTCGTCCACACGCTCTCGGAGCGGCTTCAAATGCGAGACGTGGGTTCGACGGTTGTCTACGACGGCGAGCAAGCCCTGTCTTTCGTCGAGGAGGAAGAGCCGGACGTGATGGTGCTCGATCTGAAGATGCCCGGGATCGATGGAGTCGAAGTCCTGCGGCGCATCAAGCAGGAGCATCGGAACATCGAAGTGATCGTACTCACCGGGCATGGCTCCAAGAAGGATGAGGAAACCTGCATGGCGCTTGGCGCATTCGCCTACCTGCAAAAGCCGGTCGATATTGACAGGCTCTCGCAAGTCATGCAGGAAGCCTATCGAAAGATCCGGTCGAAAGAACAAAACGACTAAGGCCGGAAGCACGAAGGGACTTGAGGACTTCTGCGAAACGAGAAACAGATGGACGCCGGTTTGCCAAGAGAATCCGTCGCTGCCTCGGACAACAAAGGCCACGCCGAGCGAGAGTTCCATTCTCGCTACCGCCGGCTGTGGTTGTTTTTCGTCTTCTTCACGGCCTTCGTATCGTTGACGCCCCTGGTGATTATGACGTATGTGAACTTCTACCAGTATAGGAAAGCACTCAGGGGGGAGAGGATTCATCCGATCGTCCAGCTTACGTCCACTTCGAGACGATTCATGGATGATTTCCTCAAGGAACACCGAGCGGCGCTAAGCTACGTTGCCAAGCGTGAGTCGTATGAAGACCTGTGTAATCTAGAGAAGCTGAACCACACGCTCTCGGACATGAAAGAGTCGTTTGGCGGATTCGTCGATCTGGGTATCATCGACTCGGATGGGAACCAGCGCTGCTACGCCGGACCACACGAACTGAAGGGGAAAAACTACAAGGAACAGGACTGGTTTCAAAAAGTCCGCAAGGAAGGAGTTCACGTAAGCGACGTTTTCATGGGCTTCCGTGACTTGCCCCACTTCGTGATCACCGTCCGGAAAGATGCAGGAGAAAACGGAGGCTTCTACATTCTCAGGGCTACGATTGAT
>JABMRB010000654.1 GCA_013202865.1 Candidatus Nealsoniibacteriota bacterium
GCGCAGCGGTGCCCCAGGCCGTTAGATTCTGGGGCACCGCGGCGCTTTGCCCCAGCCACCCAAATCCCACCCTGTGAACGCCGTAGCGGCTACCCGGCCTCCCGAATCGCTTCATACATCGCTACCACGTTCTCCGTCGGCGTGATCGGCTGGAGGTTGTGGCAGGGGGCACAGATCCAGCGGGCGGGGGCGTAGATGGCGATGCTTTCCTCTACTTCACGGACCACGTCGTCGACCGTGCCGAAGGCCAATGTCTGCTGGTTGTCGATCGAGCCATGGAAAATCACGCGATTGCCGAAATCGGCTACCAGGCCCTCGCGCTCCATGCCGGGGCAACGCCACTGGATCGGGTTGAGGATCTCGATACCGACCTGCTCGATCAGGTCGGGCAGGAACGCACGGGCGGCGCCGTCGGTGTGATACATCACATGCACACCGTTGGACCGGGCCAGGTCGGCCATCTTGATCTGGTTGGGCAACAGGAACCGGCGGTACATGGCGAGGCTCATCAACGGCCCGGTCTGGGCACCGAGGTCCTCGGCCACCCAGGTCAGATCGATGCGTCCGCGGCCGGCCGCGAAGATCTGCCGGTGATGTTCGTAGTAGAAGTCGAAGATGCGTCCGAGGATCGCGTCGGCCAACTCCGGCCGCAGGGCCAGGTCTTCAAACGCCCGTTGCAGGCCGCGGAGATAGCCGTAGAGCAGAAACGGCTCGTAGCAGCCGGCATGGACCGCCCGATAGCCGTCTTCTTCGTCGAGTGTTTTGGTCACCACGTCGTAATCGAACTCATCCGGATCGGGCCAGCGATAGGCCCGGACCTGCTCGACGGAATCCATCTCGGCCAGCGGATGAAAGACCGGTTCGGCGTACGCCCCCATGCCGTAGTCGACCTGCCGATAGCGGATGCCCCAGAGATCGGCGTCGGCGTCGAGTTGTTCCGGCCGGTTCCATATCGGTTCGACGAACCGCCGGGCGTCGATGTGCAGTTTGCGGAAGAGCGTCTCCTCGTCGGCACAATCGAGGTCGGCGAGCAACCGGGCGGTTACTTCGTCGGTGGCTTGATAGTCGGTGGGGATGCGGTCGGAGGACTTGCCTTCCAACAATGTCAACCACCGTTCGCGAGCTGTCATTTCCATAGTTCATCACGCCCCGAGACTAGCCCAATCCGGCTGAGATACCCCCGAATCGTAATGATTTCGCAGCCGTCCCACAGCCCGCACAGCATGAGACCAAGAATCACCGTTGGCCATATGAAGTACGCTATCGAAGCGTGAAAAACGAAGTGGCACGGCAGCCAGAACGCTCCAACGACTATTGCGGCCACGATGTGGCGGCTCACGACCATATCGAACAGCGTTACGACAATCTCCAAGACAATCTTCAAAGGCAGCAGTAGGAGTCTCAGTAGGCGGAACACAGCTATCATCCCGTTATTTCAGGCCGCACAAGACGAATCGTTCACTCCAACGGCAACTTCACCGGCTTGCCACCCTGTTCAATCGACCTATCAATCGCCAGACACATCTCATGCGTGTGATACGCGTCGGCGATGCTGCAATGCGACTCGCGGTTCTCGCGGATGCAATCGACGAGGTGGTTGATCTCGGCGTCGAACGGGTGGTGGTGGACGTCGCCCGAGTCGGGCAGGATGGTCGACATGGTCGTCCAGCCGGTCTGCCCGGGGAAGAGTTTCTTCGACCAGACGCGGTTATCGCGCAACGTGCCTTCGGTGCCGGCCAGATCGATGTTGAACGAGTAGGGCATGTCGGCGTCGAACAGCGTCGAGGTCTTGCCGATCGCGCCGCTGCGGAACTTCAACACGGCCACGAGGTTGGCGTCGTACTCGAAATGGCCCTTCTTGTTGTTGCTGTAGGCGGTGACCTCGACCACTTCGTCGCCGGTGAGCCACCGCAGGGCGTCGGCGGCGTGGCACCCGCCCAGCAGCATCGTGCTGCCGCCGGTGGCTTTCGTGTGGGCCCACTCCCAGCCGCCGTACCAATCGGGGGCGATGCCGTGCCAGTAGTCGACCTCGGCGTAGAACAGTTTGCCGATCGCGCCGCCGGCCAGCAGCGACTTGAGGTTCTCGAACAACGGGTTCCAGCGGAGCACGAAGCTGACGACGCTCTTGATGCCTGCCCGATCGACCGCCGCCCGTAGCGAGTGGTTCTCTTGCATCGAGAGGACCATCGGCTTTTCCATCAGCAGGTGTTTGCCGGCCTTGGCCGCGGCGATCCCCTGCTCGGCGTGGACGTGGTTGGGCCCGCTGACGTTGACGATATCGACCCGGGCGTCGGCGAGCACCTCGTCGTAGTTATCGCGGATGGCACATTCGAGGCCCAGTTCGTCGACCAGCTTCTGCGCACTTTCGATGCGGCGGCTGCTGATCGAGACGATTTCGGCGTGCGGATTGTTGATCCAACTGGCAGCATGGGCCCGGGCGACCTGCCCGACGCCGTGGATGGCTACGCCCAACTTACCGTCTTCCATGGTCGCACTCCCGAGATTTCGAGGATCGTTTGCCGGATTCGGACGTCGGCAGTGTATCGCGATTTGGCCGGTGTGGCAAGACGGGACGGCCGTTGTAGGGTGGGTCGAGGTACGAGACCCACGCGGAAAAGGGCGGTTTTCATCGGCACGCGTGGGTCTCACACCTCGCCCCCCTACCCTCCGGGTTCGGGTTTCCCAGGGGGTTGGCGGCGTGTTATAGTGTAATGCCATGAAGAAACGAAGCATCTTCTCCCGTATCGGTCCGGCGTTTATTGTCGGTGCTTGTATCATCGGGCCGGGTAGCGTGACGTTGATGTCGCGCACCGGGGCGGACTACGGCTATCAGTTGATCTGGATTTCGCTGGCGGCCGGGACCCTGATGGCCGGGTTTCTCGCGATCTTCATGCGGCTGGGGATCTACGCCGAGGAGACTTTTCTGAGTCTCACGGCCAGGAAGCTGGGCCGGTGGTACGCGGTCCTCTGCGGCGTAACGCTTTTCACCGTTGACGCCACGTTCCAGTTCGGCAACGCCCTGGGTGTGAAGGCCGCCATGGGGGCCGTCTTCCCGCGGGTTTCGCCCTATGTGTGGCCGGTCGCCTTTACGGTCGCGGCGATCGTCTTCTTGTTCGCGTTGAAGCGGATCTACGGCGTGCTCGAGAAGATGATGACGTTCTTTCTCGTCTTCATGGTCGTGGCGTTCGCGATCAATCTGGTCAGGGCGGGCCCCGATCTGGCCGCGGCGCTACGAGGCGCGTGTGTGCCGACGATCCCCGCAGGCGTCGATTGGGTCGTGATCGGCGGGCTGGTCGGCACGACGTTCGTGATCGTGGCCGCCTTCCTGCAGCCCTATCTCGTCAAGGCCAAGGGGTGGACCGAGAAGGACCTCGCCAGCGGGATGATCGATACGGTGGCGGCCTCGATTATCCTGACGCTGATCGGCACGATGATTATGATGACCGCCGCGGCCGTGATCTACCCGGCCGACGAACCGGTCAACTTCGGGGTGATGACTCGGCAACTCGAAAAGGCCTTCGGACCTTACGCGAAACTGATCTTCAGCATCGGGTTCTTCGCCGCGGCTTTTTCGAGCTTCGTCACCAATTCGCTTATCGGCGGCGTGCTGTTGAACGACGGCCTGGGGCTGGGCGGCAAGCTGGAATCGCGGCCGACGAAGA
This sequence comes from Candidatus Nealsoniibacteriota bacterium, assembly GCA_013202865.1. GTDB lineage: Bacteria > Planctomycetota > Planctomycetia > Pirellulales > Thermoguttaceae > JABMRB01. Next base: position 3,663 of record JABMRB010000654.1, read on the forward strand.
TTTTCGCCACGCTCGTGCTGCTGATCGGCATGAGCACGGCGCTGTATATCATCCACGTCGAGGACGCCCGGGGTGTGGATCTGACCGTCAAGGCGATCACGATCGGCCAGGCGGCGACGATGCTTGCCGTGCCGTTGGGGTCGATCGCGATGATCTTGGTGCTCTGCGACAGCAAGTCGACCGGTGGTCGCCCGTTATGGGGCTGGGCTCAGGTTTTCGTGCTCATCGGGGCGCTGGTGCTGCTGGGGATTGCGGCCGTGATGTACGTGAAGATCAAGCCGCAGATCGTCGATTTACTGGGGTTTGGGTGACCCCCCCAAGTCGAGGGTGTTTTCGCCGCGACGCTGGACTTTTGGCGTCCGGTGTGACAAATTAGGGTTTGCGTACCATACTTGTGTGTGGCCTACCGGGGCGCCGAACGAGCCAATCTCAGAAAAGGAACCTAGTACGATGACCGAATTTCAATCGAATCGAGTTTTCACGGCCATGGCGATCGCCTTGGTGGCGACGCTGTTGTTGACCTTGCCCAGTGCATCCGCGGCAGCAGAGGCCGACGGCGGTGCTTCGCGGAGCCCCAGCGACGCGGCACCGGTGCCGGTGGCTGTGGCCGACGACGGTGCAGACGCCGCGTCGAAGCCACGCCCGACGACCTGTCGACCTAAGCGATGCAAGGCCCGCGACCGCGTGCGGTCGATTCTGCAACGTTGCCGCCGGGGGCGATGTGGCAAGACGGCCGTAGACGACACGTACGCATGGAAGGACCTGTTCGACGGCAAGACGCTCGACGGCTGGAAGGTGCCCGAGTTCGGCGGCGAGGGGGAAGTGTCGGTCAAGGACGGCGCGATCGTGATGGAGATGGGCAGCGCGATGACCGGCGTGACTTACACGGGCGAGCTGCCCACGGACAATTACGAATTTGCCTGGGAAGGCGCCCGGCTCGACGGCATCGACTTCTTCGCCGCGGCCACCTTCCCGGTCGGCAAGGAGCACTGCTCGTTTGTTACCGGCGGCTGGGGCGGGATGGTCGTCGGGCTCTCCTGCGTGAACTACTACGACGCATCGGACAACGAGACGACCAAGTTCTTCGACTTCAAGGACAAGCGATGGTACAAGTTCCGCGTCCGCGTCACACCGGCCAAGATCGAAGTATGGATCGACGACGAACAGTTCGTCGACGTCACACGTGAAGGCAAAACGATCGGGATCCGCGACGAAGCCGACCTCTGCCGCCCGCTGGGTATCGGGGCCTGGTGTACGACCGGTGGAGTGCGAGCGATCCGCATTCGGAAGTTGCCGCCGGGTTAGCGGGTGGGGAGTGGGGAGTGGGGATCACGGGTGGCAGCGATGATTTCGCGGAAAGCGGTCAGCCACTTTCTTGGGCCCTTTCGCGAAATCGTCGGTGTTGCGCAGCTACAAGAGGTCGGGTGGAAAC
>JABMRB010000076.1 GCA_013202865.1 Candidatus Nealsoniibacteriota bacterium
CCCCGATACTCCGCCGACGCCCTATTCCTAGCCAGGTCCGTCCTTCTCGACACCGCCCGCGCCTTGCGAAAAAAAAGGACGCTGGACCACTCAGATGAGCTTTGAGTTGTGGATAGCTGATGCGGGGGAAACGTCCTCGGTGAAGTGTCTGCTATCCAGCAATCACTGCTCATAGCTCACTGCTCATAGCTAAATCGGGAAGTAATCCCTGTACGACTTCTAAACCGCCACAACATAACGACTTGCAAACATGCGCGCACGGCGCGCAGACGGTGCAACCCAAGACTCTAAGCTACTTGAACAGCACCATCATCGGATGCCAAGGCGGCAGCACGGTGACCGGCCGGTCGAGAATTCCCAGGACTTCCTTCGGAACGTATGCCTTCTTCACGACGACGGCGTATACGTGCTCGTCGAAGCAACTGTCGTAGAGATTCCAGAAGCCGCCGTCGCCGCGACTCGTACCCCAACTATTTTCGACGAGCCACTTGACCGGCTTGTCGTCTTTCAGGTCGACCCCGATCAGCACCATCGCGTGACCCGGCGCGCCCTCGAGGCAGAGCAACCGCTGCTTCTTGTTCATGCGGATATCGACGCCGAAAAGCGCCCCATAGTCGTAGACGTCCATCGCCATGATGCCATGCTCGCCGTCCTGATCGTTACCCACGTCGGCCCCGAAATAGACCGGTTCGTTGTCCTGCAGCGACTTGATCGCCACGCGTTTGAGCACGTCGATCGTGACGTTGACGTAGTGGGGGTCGTCGCGGTCGTAGAACGTTCGCGAATGGCGAACCTGATAGTGGGCTCCATAGGCGTTCGACGGGTCGTTACAGAGGATAAAGTAGTCGCGCAGGTCGACGTCGACCCACTCCTTGTAGAAGCTCTGCGGCGTGTAGCTCTTCGCCTCGCTTAGCTTCGAATCCTTATCGACGTAACGCCACGAGAACTCCTTGGGCGGCTCGCCCAGATTCACGACAAGCATCCGATAGACTTCGGCCAGCATTTTTCTCTTAGCGACACGCATCTTCTCGACCGGCGCACCCGCAACCCGCATCCCGCGGAGCTTGATCGCATCGAGCTTCAGCTTGCGGCCGATAATGTGGTTCATCGATCGCGTACTCTCCGAGCTGTTCGTCTCGGGCATCACGCTCTTAGGCACGACGCCGTACTTCTCGATCAGATTGACCGTATGGCTCCACCAGCCCCCGTCGGTAAAGGGCTGAGCCAAGAGCAAGTTCACCTCGCGGTCGAGCGGGTCGCGATCGCCCAGCTCGATGGCGTATTCGAGGAAGCAGTTGGCCTTCTCCATCTTGTCCCAGAAGGCAAGATAGCACTGCGAGAACTCGAAACCGTCGAGGTTGTGCTTCTCGATCACCGCGGGCCGCAAGACGTTCAGGCTGGCGAAGAGCCAACACCGGCCGCTCGACTTCTGATTCGTCACGCCCTTGGTCTTGATCTTATCGGTATAGTGGTTGTTGTTCCGGCGGACGACGTCCCGGTTCAGCGCCAGGTTCTTGACGTCGCCGTTGGTCACGGCGTTATAGATCACGCGAGTCGACGCGTCCATGCGGAACGATTCTTGCAGTGCGGCGACGTCCTCGGGCGAAAGGCTCCCGTTGTCGGCCGGGATCGCGGTACTGACGAGACCCGTCAGCAGGAAGATAACGAGCAGCAAGCAATGTTTTGCAGGGCGTTTCATGGTCGTGTACCTCGGGGTATTGGTGCGAGGAAAGAACGCAGTCACGGTCGCCAGACCGTGGGAGTCCCGCACTCTGGCGAGTACAGCTACTCTATCCACCCATATTAACCGTCAGCGCCGACACATTCAAGTGTCCCGTTGCCACGCCGGGCCTGACATGCCCGCCATTGACCGATCGGAGCACGTTCATAGGTCCTTGAAATCCTCGATCACCGGCTCGTAGCGTTTGCACTCTTGCTCTTCAGGGCTCTTGCCGTTTTGGCGTTATCCTCGCCGAGACAGATCGAACCGCAAAACAGCACCGCCGCCGCTCCAATCGCGAACCACCATTGCCCCCACCCCCGTCGGCAGGTTAAGCTATCCATCTGAGCGTCCTCCACAACAGGCAATTTTCTCGCAGGACCTGCCGAAATGGGAAATCCGATCTTCTGTCTGCTCGCCATGGCAGTCGCAACGTCGGCCGCGGCTGCCGCCGAACCGCCGCTTCAGCGGTTCGAGTTCAGCCGGGTCGAAATGGCTGTGCCAATCAAGATTGTACTCTACGCACCCGACGAAACAACCGCCGAGCAAGCAGCCACCGCCGCCTTCGATCGAATTCACGTGCTCAACGGCATCCTCAGCGACTACGACCCGAATAGCGAGCTCCGCCGGCTGTGCGACACGGCCGCCCGTGGCAAGGCCGTGCCTGTGAGCCGCGACCTTTGGAAAGTGTTTCATCGGGCTCAGGAAGTTTCCAAGCAATCCGGCGGGGCGTTCGACGTAACGATTGGGCCGTTGTCCCGGCTGTGGCGCAGGGCGATCCGTCGCAGCGTGTTTCCCAGCGACGAACGGCTCGACGAGGCCCGCCCGCTGGTCGATTACCGGCTCGTCCGGCTCGACGAAAAGAACCGCTCCGTCGAACTGCTCACGCCGGGCATGAGACTGGACCTCGGCGGCATCGCCAAGGGATACGCCGTCGACGAGGCCTTGGCCGTGTTGAACAAGGCCGGCATTACCCGGGCACTGGTCGACGCCGGCGGCGACATCTGCCTGGGCGATCCACCGCCCGGCAAATCGGGCTGGCGGATTGGCGTCGCTCCCCTTCAGGCCGACGGACCGCCGAGCACTCTATTGTCGCTCGCCGATGTTGCGGTGGCTACCTCCGGTGACGCCTGGCAGTACGTCGAGATCGACGGCACGCGGTACTCCCATATCATCGACCCGCGCTCCGGCATGGCCCTGACCGACCATAGCAGCGTCACCGTGATCGCGCCGAACTGCATCACCGCCGACGCACTAGCCTCCACCGTCAGCGTACTCGGTCCCCAGCAAGGCCTGAAACTGATCGACGCAACCCCCGGCACGGCCGCACTGATCGTCCGCGCTCCGCAAGGCAAGGTCGAAACCCACAAGTCGAAACGGTGGGAGGGGGGAGTGAAGAATGATGAATGATGAATGATGAATGCAGAATGAAGAGGGATCGGGGCCGCTTGTGGCTTCGCACTTTCTGATTTCTTGAGAGGACAATCTAAATGAAACGCCCCCTACTTCTTCAGCGACTCGGATTTCTCGCCGCAACCCTCCTCGGTCTGGCCGTAACGGCGACGGTCGCGCGTCCCGACGAACCGCTACGTCGGGCAATCGTCGACCTGACCGAGACCTTCGGCGACCGCTATCCACAGGGCCCCTCATTACTGGCCCGGCTGGATCAACTCCAACAAGACCCGGCCGGCGCTACGCCCGAGGCGGCAAAACGTCTCGTAGATCTTCGCCGTGAGGCCCTCTTGGCCAATCCGCTGCTTTGCGAGCATCCGATCCTGTTCGTCACGCGGCAGCAGTACCCCAACAATCACGGCACCGAAGCCACGATGTGTCAGACCGGTGAGATCAATACGCAATTCTTCCGTGGCGGCGGGGCTCTGAAGATCGTCGATTTCGCCGGTCGCGACTCTGCCCACCGTGGCAAAGTAACCACCATCCTCGAACTCCCCAAAGGCGTCGCCCGCGATCCGGAAATTGCTTTCGAGGGCCGCCGAGTCCTCTTCTCCATGCGCCGCGACATCGAGGACGACTACCACCTCTACGAGATGAACGTCGACGGCACCGGTCTGCGCCAACTCACCTCCGGCAGCCGGCTCTCCGACATCCAGCCGATCTACATGCCCGACGGGCAGATCGTCTTCGCCTCGACTCGCGAGCCGAAATACATCCCCTGCCAACGCCACCTGATGTGCAACCTGTTCACCGCCGATGCCGATGGCACGAACGTCCGCCAGCTCGGCCGCAACACCCAGTTCGAGGGCCACGCCAGCCTGATGCCCGACGGGCGAATCCTCTACACCCGTTGGGAATACGTCGACAAGCACTACGCCTCGGCCTACGGGCTGTGGACGATGAACCCCGACGGCACCAACCAGGCCCTCTACTACGGCGGCTATGCGTGGCAGCCCAGCGCGGTGATCGACGCCCGGATCGTCCCCGGCACACAGCGGTTCGTCTGCATCTACACCACGGTCCACAATCTGCCGCTGGGTGCGATGGTCGTCGCCGACCGCCGCGTGGGACTCGACGGCTCGACACCGATCCAAAACAACTGGCCGGCCGACCTCAGCCGCTACATGGGCGAGTGGGACAAGGTCGACCGCATCGGCAACCGCTTCGACAGTTTCATGCATCTGCCGATCGTCTACGAAGACCCCCATCCGCTCTCGGACAAATACTACCTCTGCTCTCGATCCACCGCGCCCAACGGTCCCATGGGCCTATTCCTGGTCGATGTCTTCGGCAACGAGATCCTCCTGCACACAGAAGGCCCCGGCTGCTTCGATCCGATGCCGATTCGCCCCCGCCCGCGACCGCCCGTGATACCGCGGCGATCGGATTCTGCCGAGAAAGAAGGGACGTTCTACGTTAGCGACGTCTACACGGGCCAGTCGATGGACCGCGTCGAGCGGGGCACAGTCAAGTGGCTACGCGTTGTCGAGGCCCCGCCGAAACGGACCTTTCCCCAATTCAACATCGGCGATTGGACGCCCGCCCTGAGCGTCGATAGCCATCACCCGGTCGCGCTCAACTGGGACCACTACAACAACAAACGCGTGCTGGGTAAGGTGCCCGTCGAGAGCGACGGCTCGGCCTACTTCACGGTGCCGGCCGACCGGTTCGCCTACTTCCAGCTTCTCGACAAAAATAACATGATGGTCCACAGCATGCGAAGCGGCACGACCGTCCGCCCCGGCGAAACGGCCGGCTGCGTTGGATGCCACGATCATCGCCTCGCAGCCGTGCCGACCCCAAGTGGGAAACTGCCAGGCGCCATGGTGCCGATGGCCTTGCAGCGCGAGCCGAGCCAAATCGAGCCCTGGTTCGGCCCGCCACGTAACTTCAGCTACACGGCCGAGGTCCAGCCCGTGCTCGATAAACACTGCGTTCGTTGCCACGACTACGGCAAGGAGGCGCCCGAGTTGAACCTGTCCGGCGACCGCGGCCCCGCATTCAACGTCTCCTACACGGCACTTCGCAGCCGATCGCCCCATGTCTGGCTCGCACCGAAGCCGGGCGAGAAGAAGCCTCTGATCAGCGCCGTCGGCGCCGGCCCCATCCGTCCGATCCCGCCCTACTCCTGGGGCTCACACCGCAGTCGGCTGATCGATCTGTTGCGCGACGGCCACGAAGACGTCAAGCTCGACAAAGAGAGCTTCGAGCGGATTGCCACCTGGATCGATCTGAACACGCCCTACTATCCGTCGCACGTGACCTACTACAGCATCAACACGTTCGGCCGTTGCCCGTTGGACCACAAGCAACTCGCCCGACTCGGTCAACTGGTTGCCGCGGCCCCCGACGGTGCGCGGTACGCTTGGGCCAAGGTTAATAGCTACGACGTTCGCCAACTCAGCCTGTTGATCATGACCGGCGGCTCCCCGATCAACTTCACCCGCCCCAAGCAAAGCCACTGCCTCAAGGCGTTCACCGACCCGACCGGACCGGGCTACGCCGAGGCGCTGTCGATCATCCGCGCCGGCAGCCAAATGCTCGCCGAACACCCCCGACTCGACATGCCGGGCTTCACACCCTCACAAGCCGATCGAGAACGGTTAGACTACTACGACCTCAGCCGCTCGCGGCTTCGCAACAACTAACGACAACCGCTCAATACCGACGGAACTTCCGCAGGATCGTCAGATACAAATCGTACTTCTTCTCGACGGTCGTCGGCGGAAGCTGCATCTCGAACTCGACGTTGCCCGTGTCGACGCGCTTCTCGGTGAAGATCTCGGCGTGCGGGATCTCCTTCTCCACCTGGGCCTCACGCTCGCCTTCGAGTTCCTTCAACACGACCTTCTCGATGATCCACTCGCCGTCGACGTGCTCCAGGATCGTCAA
>JABMRB010000655.1 GCA_013202865.1 Candidatus Nealsoniibacteriota bacterium
GGACGCTGTGTCGCCGGCAGCGGGGGACGCTGTGCCGAGCAGTTCGCGGAGTTCGGCGGGGTCGAACTTCAGCAGTTTCTGCTCCATCTCGGCCCTGTGCCGCCACTCGTCGAATGCCGTGATCGTGCGATACCTGCGAACCGCCTTGGCCCTTCTCACTTTTTCGTCCGCCATGGCACCGAGTTCGCGTGCCCGGGCACGCTTATCCTCGGGAATCCACTGGCTGCGGGCAACGTCCTCGTGGCTGATAACGAGGAGTTTCCTGGCCTGCCGGTCGAGCCTCTCCTGCTCGGTCGTTTTTTCTTTGGCGTTGAAGGCCTCGCGTTGCTTGTCGGTCAGGTTCTTCCACTTTCGCTGGTAGATCTTCTCGCGAATGTCCTTAGGTCCCAGGTTTTCGAGTTCTTTGGTGAGTCGGCGGATGTCGTCCTGAAGATTGGGCCGTTTCCGTTCATCGTCCAATTGATTCAACTGGATATCCCCCGCCATGCCGGTCGTCAACAGTTTGTCTCCGTACTCATACCATTCTCTGCCGGCGCGGACCCAAGCCCAGCGGGCCACTTCGCCAAAGTCTCCGTCGTTCTCGTTGGCTTCGGCGTAGTACATCTGGCTCAGGGGAATGTGCGACAGGTAGACGACCGGCGGGAGGCGTTTGACGGGTACGTGCGTTTCCTTGAACAAACTCTCGGTGTCGATATGCCACTGTTTGCCAACCAACCAACTATCGCGGGGGTCCTGTTCGATCTCCTTGAAGTGCTTGGGCAAGCTATCGTGAAATACGTCATCTTCGCGAAACAACACGCGGAACTGGAGCCGTTCGTCGGACCTGCCGATCTTGTGCGAGATGTCCCAGCCCACTTGCCATAACAGCGTGGGATCGCGGTCGTTGTAGGCGATGCCTTTACGGAGGAAGTTGATCCCGCGGATCACCCATTCGTATCGTTTTCGGAAGTCGTCGAACTCGACGGACACATTGTAGGCGAGGTTCCAGCCCTGGAAGATCCAGACGGAGACGAAGGAGGGCTGCAGCTTGGCGATCTGTTCGTGGACGGCCGAGAGGTTGGTCCAGTCCTTCTTCATCTGGTACTGATGCCGCTTTGACCAGAGCGCGGTAACCGCCACGCCGCGCAGTCCGAACGAAGCCAGTTTGATCGTTTCGCTGGTCGGATCGATTTCGCCGAGTTGCGTCTGGCTCAACCCATGTTCCTTGCGGAGTTGGGCCAATTGTCCCCCCCGGCTGCCTTTATCGTCGCCGGTTCCCCGGGTGGCCGGGCGTCCCAACAGGCCCAGAAGCAACAGCAGCCCGGCGATAGCCAGCAGATAGGAAATCTTTCGACGAAATGCCCGTTGTTTGGGGTTCATTGGGCCACCTCACGGGTTCTTAGGAAGAAGTAGCCGATCACGAACAGCGGCAGCAGGTGGGTGAGCATCCGCGCCAGGTTCTTCGCAAGCGTGCCCGGCGAAACATTGAAACCCTCAGCCACGTGTTTGGCGAAACTGTAGCTCTTGAAATCGGGCAACACGGCCGCGGTCCCTCCCAATGCGAGTTCGAAGACCTGGTCACCCATCTCGGTGACGTTCTTTCGCATGCCGGGTTCCAGCGGCGTCACGAGGTTGTCTTGCCTAGCCAGCCGCACCGTTGCCTCCAGCGGACCGCCGCCGGGTACTTCTCCGGCAGCCAGATCGGAAATATCCTGTACGAAGAACCCGAGGAACACCGTGACGAGCGTGGCCAGCAGCGCGATCGGTCCGCTGACGAACGTGCTGAACATCACTCCGATGCCGATCACCAAAACCATCTGCATCCAGATCCCCAGGTATCCCTTGGCAAAGTTGCCCTTGAAGCTGGCCTCATCGGCGCGGATAAACAGGTCGGCCTGGGCCGCCCCAAAGAACTGCTGATTGTCCACGCATTGTAGCCAGATCTCCAATTTGCCCCCCGGGGCAAGGTCCCGAAAGAGGTCCAGTTCCCCGTCGGGTGTCTTGACCTTGCGGGGGATGTACTGCTCGTCGATAGCGAAGTCCCGGGCCGAAAACAGTTGCACCTCGACCGTTTTGTCGGTCTTGGGGTTCAGCACCCTCAGGCTTCCCAGCACACCGGGAATTTTCTCGGCGTCGTCGGTTTCGCCCTTATACGTACGGAAGACCTCGATCGTCATGTCCACGGGCACGCCGCGGCGGAACTCTTCCTTTTCCGCGGGGAAGTTCTCTTCGGTAACGCCCTCGAACCTCCAGATCGCGGCCGCCAGACTGTCCCCGTCGATGAAAGACCGGTAGTCCCATTCGTCGCCCACGTTGATCCCCCGCGGCTTGTCCCGGCCGGAGCGGTCTTTGAAGCGGAGCTTTCCGTATATCGGCACGCGTGCCACCAGTTGGCCTTTGGGCTCTGACAGCGACACGTCCATCTTGACCTTGCCCGTGTCGCCCGCCGAAATCTGGTAGGCCAACTCGTGCCAGTGGCCCTGCTCCGTATCGGTCTTCACCAGGCCCTTTTCCTTCAGTTCCAGCCCGGTTCCGTCGGCGGCGCGGACGAACGGGTCCAGCCGGATCTGGTGCTGGTGGGCGGGTTCGTTGTTGTTTTCGGTCCGCCGGACAGTTTTCAGTTGGACGTCCCCGGCCGGTTTGGCTGCGCCGCGCGGGCGGGTAATCTCGACGGCCAGTTGTTTCTCGATCTTCTCCAAATTCGCCGGGTCAATGCGGTGCCCGTGGTCAAGCCCTCGAACGACGAACACGTAGCTGACCGTACCCATCACGGCCAGCAGAGCGGTGCCCACCATCGTGAACCCGCATATCCGCCCGAGCACAATCTCGCTGGCACGTACCGGCTTGGTGACCACCGTGTGCAGCGTCTTGTTCTTGATGTCGGCAGGCAGACTCATCGCGCTGATCAACAGGGACAGCGCCAACACCAAGTAGCCGGTCAGGCCGATCACGACCGCCAGGTATCGTTGGGCGGGCCGGTCGCCGCCGAAGGTCATGAACCAACCGCCAATGAGCAACACGAGCGTGAAAACGACGACCACGACGATCGCGCGTCGCTGGATCGACTCCTTGACGGCCAGCCACGCCAGTGCCCAGACCCGTCGCGGTGAGATGCGCACCATGTCTGCGACCCCCAACCACAACACCCGGCCGGTGGTTATCGATCCGCCGATCGGGCCCTGCCGCAACGCGGCAATCAGCCATCCGAAACAGACGCACACGGCGGCGATGATTGCGATCACCGCCAGCGCCTCAAAGAGGGCCCCGTCGTACCCCCTCGAGCCCAACAGCCACTCGTAGAACGACTCGATCTTGGTTTCCACCACCATGGCTTACGGTTCCCTCGATGGCTGGTCTGGCAATGATTTCTCTGGCGACGGCGTCTCTTCCGGCTGCGTGCTTGATGCGCGGCGTCCCGGGTGCTCTTCGCTCTCGTGGATGATCTTCAGGAACAGCTCTTCCAGCGTAGTCGTCGGGTTACCCATGGCAACCACTTTGCCGCCGCGGCTTTCGATCAACTCGCGGACCTCCTGTCGGGCCTCCTTGTCCAGCCCGGACGCGCGGATTTCGGTAAGATCCTTCACCTTCAGCAGCGTGTCGACCCGGCCCAACTCCTTCAACTCGCCCTGGTGCAGAATGGCGATCCGATCGCAGACGTCCTGTACGTCGGCCAGCAGGTGGCTGCACATCACGACCGTTTTGCCCTTCTTCTTGAGTTCGAGGATCATGTCCTTCATTTCGCGGGTGCCGATGGGGTCCAAGCCGCTGGTCGGTTCGTCGAGCAGGACGAGATCCGGATCGTTGATCAAGGCCTGGGCCAGCCCGATCCGCCGCACCATGCCCTTGGAGTACTCTTTCAATTGCCGTCGCCGGGCCCAGTTGAGCCCGACTTTCTCGATCAGGTCGAACGTCCGCTGACGCCGCACGGCCCGTGGAATGTTGAATAGTCGCCCGTAAAAGTCGAGCGTCTCCTCGGCGTTGAGGAAGCGATAGAGATACGATTCTTCGGGCAGGTAGCCGATCCGCTCGTTTTTGGCCACGTCGGTGGCCTCGCGGTCGAAAACCAGGGCCTGGCCGCTGCTGGGAAACAAAAGCCCCAGCAGGAGCTTGATCGTGGTCGTTTTGCCCGAGCCGTTGGGACCCAACAGCCCGAAAACCTCCCCTCGCTTGACTTCCAGATCCAATGCCTTGACGGCCCGAACCTTCTGCCGACCCCAGAAATCACGATAGATCTTCGTGAGGTTCTGGGTCCGGATGACAACGTCGTTTGACTGCATGGATTGCCTCGTGGTCTAGCCGCCGACCGCCGTGGAAGGCTCTCGTACTGCCGAAATCGGCCTGGCGTACTGCCGAAATCGGCCTGGCGTACTGCCGAAATCGGCCTGGCGTACTGCCGAA
>JABMRB010000656.1 GCA_013202865.1 Candidatus Nealsoniibacteriota bacterium
GCGCAGCGGTGCCCCAGGCCGTGGGAACTGGGGCACCGCAATGAGCTTCGGCCGCTTGCGGCTTCGCACCGCGAGTTGCGCGGGGGCAAGCCCCGCGGCTCGCTCATTTCTTCGACTCGTCGGCCTTCTCTTCTATGGCTTTCGCGAAAGCTTCGGCACCGCCCACCACGGGCAGCTTCAGCGAAGTTGCGTCCAGATCGATCGTCAACTCGGTGCCCGGGTCCGGCCAGAGTGTGAAGTCGCGATCGCTTGAGAAAATCATCAGGCCGAGCTGCTGTCCGGCGGGAATGATCTGGTCGTCGGGCTGAAGGTCGAACGTCATCTTGTAGAACTTGCCCGGCACCAGCGGCTCACTCTCGGTAAGCGAGCGATAGTTTTGTGGGTCGGCCCAGCCGCGCGTGATGATATTGTCCGTGATCTTCGCGTTGCGGCTCTTGGTCCACGGCAGGGAAACCAGCCAGACCGACAAGTTGGCCGTCGGCTTGCTGCTGGCTAACTCGATCGTAATGCGGGCCGTTCCGGACAGATGGAGCGCTTCGGTCAGCTTCGGCGCAACGTACAACAGCCGGTGATTGGTCCATTCGGCTTGTGCCAGGGTGGAACCGCTGAACGAGAAGTTGTCGACCAGGGTCTCGGTCCGCTGTTTCGGTGGCTTGGTTGTGCCCAGTTCTCCCCGTTGAGGGTTGCCCCGCGAAAGATACAACGTGACCGCAGACGCGGCCGGGTTCGGGTAGTCGGCGTAGGGGGTCGGTTTGCTTCGCTCGTCGTTCTCACGAACGATCCACGCCCGGGGGTCTTTCTCGACCCCGTTCTCGACCCCGAGCAGATACCGGGTGAACCACCGATTCATCATTTTCATCGGAGGCGGCCCGCCGTGTCCTCCTTGATGGAAGTAGGCCTGCACGGGAACCCCTTTTGCCTTGAGCGCTTGATAAATTCGCACGCTGTGCTCCGGCACGACGTTCCAATCGTTGAACGCGTGCGCCATCAACGTCGCGGCCTTCATCGGGCCCAGGTCGTTGAGGTAGTCTCGCCCGGCCCAGAACTCGTTGTAGTCCCCGGTTTCCCGATCCATTCCTTGGGCCATCTCCTTGTCGCGGACCGTGCGGTCAGCGTATTTGCGCCTGCGGGGATTGCTGTGGATGAAGTCGTAAAGGGCGTCGATGTCCTCACCCATGTAGCCTCCCGGATGACGGACCAATCCGTTCGATCGGTAGTAATGGTAGTAGGACGTGTTGGGCGCTATCGGGATGATCGCTTCGAGACCTTCGACGCCGGTCGTTGCGGCAGCCAGCGGTATGGTTCCGTTGTAGGACGTGCCGGTCATTCCGACCTTCCCGGTAGACCAGTCGGCCGTTACCTTCTTCTTCCCGTTGGGTGACGTGTACCCGGCGGCGCGGCCGTTGAGCCAGTCGACGACCGCCTTGGGCGCAAGCGACTCGTTGTCACCGCCGACCGTCGGACACCCTTGCGAAAACCCCGTGCCCGGTGAGGACGAGTGAACCACGGCAAACCCGCGCGATACCCACTCATTGACGTGCGATTTGGAAATCGTCGGTCGCTCGCCCTTGCGTTGGGTCGGCGGCGGAATCTTGCGCTTCGGCGGCGTGTCGCCAAGCTCGTGTCTCGGGTCCCAGAAGAACTCCTTGGCCGCCGTACCGGTTCCACCGAAGTACGGACTGGAAACGTAGATCACCGGGACCTTCAACCCCTCGGTTTCCGTCTGCTGTGGCCGCGTGACGTCCACGTGCATGCGGTCCAGCTTGCCGTCTCCATCGGAATTGAACTCCGTCTCGACCCATAGATCGTGGCGGATCCATTTTTCCGGATCTTTGAATGCGGGGACGATCTGCGTTTCGCCGTCGACGATGACCGGAGCCGCGGGCTTGGTGTCTTGTGACTGCGCACGATTGCCACCGATCAACAACGCCAAAACGCCGATGTACACGTGCAACAATCGGTGACGACGATCTCGGTGTTTCTCTTGTATCTTCATCTGCTGTGTTCCCTCTGCGAGTTAAATTGATCTACTAACATCCCAACATCTTGGCGGTCGCCAGCCAGCGAAGTTCGCCGTCGCCGACTGCCGGCAGGCCGAGGAAGCGGACGGCGGCCACACCGCCCTTGGCTACGCGGATCCAACCGTCCTCGCCGCCGATCAGCGTACCGGTCATCCGTCCCACGTCCGGGGCGTGACCGACCCAGGCCACTTGCCGACATCGGCCTTCCTGCATGGCAGTCCATTGGATCAGCGCCGCCAGATCACTGCCGGGGCCGAGGTCGTCCAACTCGACCAGTTCGGCATTACCCGGCAGCACGTCGAGCATGACTCGGGCGGTTTGCACGCAACGGACCAGCGGGCTGGTGGCGATTATCTCGGGGGCGAATCCCCGGTCGGCCAGCGCGGCAACCACCCGGGCAAAGCGCTGCCGCCCCTCTTCGGTCAGCGGTCGTTGCCCGTCGTCGGGCCACTGCGGATCGCCGAAATGACCGGCCCACGCGTGCCGGACGATGTAGAGGTCCATGGCAAGATTCCCGATTCGAGTATGCCCAGTGCGAGTATCCGTGTACCTGAGATCCATTGTACCCGAAAAGCGGCGTAGAAACAGCCCTCCGATTGCATCGGTGGGATTTCCCCCCGGATGCAATCCGGGGGCCTTTTTCGATTGGGATTGCTCTGGAAACAAGGGGGCTGGGGGCTGGGGATTCGGGGCTCAGGATGATGCCGTTTCCCCAGTCCCGAGCCCCCAGTCCCGA
>JABMRB010000657.1 GCA_013202865.1 Candidatus Nealsoniibacteriota bacterium
ACTCAGAATCATGGATCGGGTTCTTCCGCCAAGATCAACATTAGGTCGCAATTTCGTCGTAACACCTGACGTGACAACGAGTTATGCACATCAGCGCATACCCCTGTTTGGCGCAACTTGCGAGAATACACTTACGGCGACGGCCGCTACGGGAAGACGGTCTGAACTCGTTTCACTTCAACAGGTTACGTCGAGTCCCGTTTTTGCTCGATTGCCCTAAGTCAAGTTCATGCCACCCAAACTAATGTGGTGTTTGGCATGAGACGGCAGCGATCCCAACGCAACCCCACACGGCCGCAAGACCGGTCACCCGACAAAGCAGAATAGTTGGTAGTATGGTGTCCAGCGAATTCCCAGCGTAACCCGCGCCGTTATCCGCACGGGGTCAGGACACCAAAGAAGAACAACTAGTATGGTGTCCCCGGAATTTTCGCACGGGGTCAGGGCACCAAAGAAGAACAACTAGTATGGTGTCCCCGGAATTATCGGACGGCGACTGCCCAAGGCCCCCTATGCCGCTGCACCCGGCGTTCGGGCCCCCTCGATGCCGATGATGTTGTTCGGATGGACCTCACGGCTTTGTGAATTCTCTGGCCGCCTCGATTCTATCCTTGATGCTTGGATGCCAATATGCGTGGTCAAATGGCTTCGTGTATTGCCTGACGAAAGCTCGAAACGAGTCTTTGCCGGCCTGCGTGTAAGTCTTTGAGTTACCCAGGCCCACCGCTCCCTGCGAGGCGACATCCGTGTACTCGATCATTTCATCACCCCTCTCGCGAAGGGCCTGTTGCTCCAGTATCTCCAGACACCCGTGAATCACATAAGCCGGGATATTTGCATTGCGGAACACGTACCTGTCGGCAGTCCTCTCGTATTCCCAGGAATTGACCAGCGTGAAAACGAAAGTGTCTCCGACAAAAGTCAGTCGTCCGAACCACCGCAACCAGTTCAGCCATGTAACGTGGTGCAATCGCAAGTGGGCAAGCTCATGGCCGATTGCGAAACGCAGGAAGCCCGGCGTGAGCCGTTCTTGCGCAATTGCCCCCGAGGTGATCTCGATGAACTGCCGTCGATGAAACAATCCATGCTCACAGGCCCAGGCGCCGATGTCCTTCGTGTCCGCTATGCAGATCCGCGGCGGTTTCATGCGAAACAGGGAAGCCAGTTCGCCAACAATTTCCGAAACGCGATCGTCCTCGGTTGCCCTTTGCAGTCGATCGTGGCAGTTCTTGCGTTGTTGACGCACGAGTTGCGAAACGGAGACGACGGCAACGGAAAGAAACAAGCCGCATCCACAGAACCATACAATGCGGACGGACGCATTTGCCACCGGTGACTCTGGTGTTCCCGTAACTGCGAATGCCAGCAACCTCGCCGAGACGAAGACCCATCGTGACGTCGGGAGCACGGTGAGATGCTCTGGCCCGGCGACGGCGGACACGCAACCCATTCCAGCCACTGCAATTCCAAAGAGCAGAAGTCCGCCGAAGGCCAACCATGCCCCGCCAAGGAACAATCGAAACGCGGGCAGGAACGACCCTCCAGACGCTGCCTTTGCCAAAGACCGGCTCCGTCCAGAAAACAGAGAAAGCCTCGCTGTTCCTGGAGCGGTCAGCTTCGATACGCGAGCGGCGTGAAGCAGGCAGCCAATACCTACTCCAATGATGCCACTCCAAAGAACCACTGATCCGAGCACGACATGCCGAAGGTCCTTGATATGTTGTGATAGACGGACAATCTTGTGTTGTGGCAGGGGACTCGAAGATGGATCGTTGAGGGTGGCGGAGGCAATGGCCAGGATACTCGTATCCTCATCGGTGAATCGGCCTGCAGGAATGCTCCATACAACGACTGCAAACAAGAGAGACAACATGCCCAGCATACTGAAGAACCCGGGGAGCATTGGCCCCACCCGCAAGCGAACGTGCCTTCGAAGAAGAATCGCAAGAGACAGGATGACTAGCACGCCGCCTATCACAATAAGTGCGAGGGGCACGAACTCGGTGAAAGCACGTATGAATGATACGTAGTTCCACACGCCGAGGGCAAGTAGTATTGCGATAACATGCGCTAAGTACGAGAGAAGATGCCAGACATGCGAGCTGATCCTTGGGATGCATGTTTCCACCAAGGCTTCATCGGCTTTGCGGGCAACGCCGTGCATTGCTTCCCATGCAACATGCATCCGATGACCATACTCGGCGTTCAGTAGATAAAAGGGAAAGCAGAGTAGGCCCAACGCCAGCAGGATCAGAAGGCTGGCCAATACCGGTGAAGAACACAAGAAAGCCAATACCAGTAGCGGCGACCATGCGAGACAGGCCACCAGGATAACGACGACGTACCAACGATGAAGAAACACACTGGTGGATATGGTAACGGACTCTCCGTTCTGGGCGAACGTCCAGACGATGCGTTTCGGCCGAGCGAAAAGGAGAGTACTCAGGAAGGAGGAGTGGTTCGTCAAGCAAATGGAAATCGCCTGGGGGTCCCTTTCCACCGAAGGACTCGCCAGATCGGCTTCGCGGACATGGTCAAGAAGGGCGTCGGCATATCGCTCTATGTTACCCGTGCCCGTGTGCGCCGTTCCTCTCATGATTCGGAGGGCTTGTCGAGGTGCTTGCGAATGGCCCGCTCGACGTACTTGCGAATACTCTTGATCAACCGTGGCTGTCCGGTTCGTTCAATCCAGTCTTCTTCATAGCGGTCAAGGTTGGGGAGAACTTTCTCTTCCAGGAATGGACCGAGCGTCAAAAAAAGGAAGAACCTTCCGGCTTCGAATGCCAAGGCGATCGTGGTCACGTCGGCCAGGTCTTGGGCAGTCAATGCCGGGGCGTCGGCCGAGCCTGTTCTTCTATCCGAATCGGCATGGCTTTTCATTTCGTACATGCCGTCATAGGCGAATTCAAACGCCGCGACGTCATCTGGAGAAACCTCGGAAAGCGAATCGCGAATCGCTTCAAACAGAATTGCCTTTCGGTCAACATTTGTGTCGGCCATCTGCGGTCTCCCGATTGTGCAGTTTTCCGGTGTGTTTGTCGTCCGCGTGGAAGCAGCATCCTACTTGCCGGCAACCGGCGTTCGGGCTCCCTCTACTACTGATAGCGATTTGAATCCCTCCACTTCAACGAGCATCGCAGCAATCGCTCCCGCTGTCAAGTTGCTGGGGGGATATCTCCTACCACCAGCGCCGTGAAAACGGTCGCATGCACATCTTCAGAGGGGCCTTTGCGCAGTTCTTAGCGTCAAATCGACTTCGATCATGCCCAAGACCCAAGTCGGCCACTATCAAACGGATAATCGGCGCGCACCACAAGCACGCCCAAAGTGGCAGGCGACAAGAAGGGGCCACTTTCGGCCGCTGTTAGAAAAAGTCTGGGTCGAGAACCAACTGCAACTCACGCGATGGTATTCCGGGGACACGAACCGATATTGGCATACTGGGTGGGATTCAAATTACTCAAACAGCCAAAATGAGTTCGTGTCCCCGGAACTCAGGGCGCAAAGACAGACCGCCAGGGCGGCAACGGTTCGGACTGCGGCATGGTTCATGGCACTCGTTCTCCAAGGGTGAAACACAACTTCAGGATGATGCCAGCGTATCACGGCGGACTCCGCTTGACAAACCGGCGTGTGAAATCGAGCACCGAGCGGGTGAACGTGAACTCGTCCGTCTCCGGCGTGCTCCGCGACGGCCCCTCCACCCAGCTCTCGATAACGTACTGGTCCGGCGAGCCTTGCACCAGGGCGTAGTCGTAGCCCTGCTGCATGACCGACACGTACCAGGTGGAATCGTCGGCCAGGCCCCGTTTGGCAAGCGCAGGATAGCCGGAGGCCCAGTAGATCAGGCTGAAAGGCAGCTTGCGCTGGCGGCAATGCTGCTCCAGCTTTTTCACTTCGGGCCAGCTTCCCCGGTTGAAGACGACGAACTCCGCCCAGTTCACGTCCAGGCGGTAGAAGTCCAAGCCGCGGACCTGCAGCTTGGCCAAACGCTTTTCCAGTGCATCGATCCATCGGAAATGATCTTCCAAGGGAATCGAGGGGTACGTCTCGACGTCGCCGATCAACATCTCGGGATAATGCTTGCGGACCAGGGCGATGAAGTTCGCCGTCTCCCGAACCGCGTAATCGTCGGATTCGTGAATGTGTTTCCGGCAGCAGAGCAGCGGCTCGTCCATCGCGATTGCATGGATCTCGCCGCCCAGGCGGCCAAAGCGGTCCCACATGGGACGCTGCACCTGGAACGTCTTCTCGCCCGTCGTGCCCCAGGGCTTGACCGCCCCCACTTCCAGGGCGAACTTGAGCCGCCACTGCCGAAGCTGGGAAAACCAAACTCGCAGCTCATCGTCGGTAAACTGCTTGTGCAGCCAGTGGTCAGCGTACATGAGCACGTCGACGTCGGCCCGGGTTTGTCGCCAGGCGTCCGGCTTCTCGAACAGCTCGCGAAAACACTTGCCGTTATGGTAAGACGGCGGCGCCATCCAGACCGCGGCCTGCGTGCCGCGGTCTTGAGCCCCCGCCTGCAGGCAGGAGAAGCAGGCGATAAAGATCGGCACGACGAGAAGGTAGCCGTTGCGCACCGGACATTCGCGGAATCTTGCAGCAAAGGTGGTTCTCATTTCGTTTCGCATCCCTTTCCGGCGACGCGTTTTCGGCGTCAAAACGTGGTCCTATTCACGCCGGAACTCACCACCAAGGTTTCGTTCTGCCGGGTGACGGTTACCTCCGGTTTCGCCCCTTTCTTGTAGGCGATGATGACGACCTGAAAACGTCCCGTGCCTTTCAGACGTAGAATGGACTGCGTCTCGGGCGTGACATTCTGATGCGCATACCGGGCGACAAAAGCCTCCTGCGGCGCGTCGGCGATGACGTACAGGTCCCAATTGATGCCGCCGGCCGGATGTTTCGGGAAGGCCTGGCCGGTGTAGTGCAGCTTCGCCACGCCGGCAGGGATCGTGAAGCTGTCACCGACGTCTTTTGCGCCGTCCGGCGTGTCGATGGGACCGGCGTTCATGAGATTGAGTAGGAAGACCTTACTCTCCGCTGTGGTGAACTCGTCTCTCAGCCCGACGGCGGCCAGATCATCTTGCAGCATGGCCACCTTCACCGTGCGTGTCCATGTCTCCTGCCCCAGGGTGAAGCTGGCCTTCGACCAGGCCTCGCGGTCCTTCGTCTGGTAGTCCAGCGTCTTCGCGTTGCTCCAGCGCGGGCCTTTGGTCACGTCCGGCGGGTTCTGCTTCCAGTCGGCACCGATGGCCGCTTCCGGCAGCACCACGCTGTGTACGAACCCACCCGGCGACGTCGGCGAGTACATGGTGCCGAAGTCCAGCGAGAGCGGCGCGCCCAGCGCGTAGATGACCGGCTCGCCCAGGTCGTTCGACGCGTGGTCGCGGTACCAGTTGCCGTTGACGAACCAGGCAACCGTCTCGTTGGGCGTGCCCCAGCCGAAGCGCAGCGCGGAGTACCATCCCTCGGCGTGATAGGAGCTCAGTCGCGGATCGACGTCCGGTAGGCGTTCGTCGATCTTGAAGATGGTGGCGCCGTGGAAGTCGGATTGCGGCTTCCCACACTGCCGCCACATACCCATCAGCCGCCGTGAAAGCCCCGGGTCCAGGTCGGCGTAGGCGGTTGCGAGCATGCCAAGGAATTCAGTGACCTCGCCCGGGCAGGCATCGCCGATGGAGGGCCGCACCCGGCGGCCGAAACGCGGATCGACCGGCGTGCTGAAGTTCATCTCGAACTGGGCGTACTTCTTCAGCCGCGGTTCGTCCCGGAAAACGTCGGCGACGTTGGCCTGTTTGAGCTGCTGCAAGGTGGAAAGCAGCGGGCCATTGGCCGCGCCGATGTAGTGCGTACAACCCATGTGCGCGCCGTGCTCGTTGACGGTGCCGCGAAGCATGGAGACCGCGCGATCGAGCACGCCGCCGGCGCGGCCTTTCATCATCGGGTGCGAGGCCAGGTAGAGCGCATACATGTCGCGGTAGCCCTGCTGCTGCACGGGCATGTTCGCGGTGCCCAGGTTGACGCCCGACGGCACGGAAAGCGGCGCGTGGTCGTCGTCCCACAGCACGGCCGCATAGAAGACGGCCGCCTGGCGGACCAGTGCCTTGTCCGCTTCGGTGGCCTTGTCCGAGGCGAGTACCTGGTCGATGCGCAGCAGCGCGCGGCTGGCCTCCAGCCCGGCGTGCCAGTAGCCGAAGCCGTGCGCGCCCATGATGCCGCCGCCGCTGACCAGCTTGTCGAGCCCGTCGTGGGCACCGCGCCAGAGGTCGCCGGCCATCCGATGCACACGGGCGCCGGACGGATCACGGATCATATCGATCAGATCGCGGGTATAGGTAACCGAGTTGTACGCGTCGCGGTAGACGTTGTCATCCTCGCGCAGACGGCGCAATAGGTCGGTCGCCGCTTCCTGCGGCATATACACTGCGCCGAAACCCGCCGGCGGCTCCTCGAAGTCGAAGGTCAGGTTGCCGATCTTGCTCAGGCCGATGCCGCTGTGCAGGTTCATTTGCCGGTTGATCGGCTGGATCTCGCGCCAGTCGCGCATGTCGGGCCCCTTGCGGCCGATGAACAACCGCCATTGCCAGCGCGGGGCGGGGTGCAGACGGGCGTCCGGCCCGCGCTGCCAGGCCTGCACGGTGATGCCGGTGCTCAGACCACCACCGGTCGGGGCCTCGGTGTAGACGCCCACGCCCACCGCGCCGGCGTTGCGCAAGCGGGAGGCACGCCCGTCGTAGAAACCGATCAGCGGGCTGGCATCGTCGCCGTCCTTGTCATAGAGCATCCAGTACATTCCGGTGTCGCCCGCCCACGGGTCCCACGGGTGCATCCAGCGGATATGGCCGTCTTTCATGCTCGACACGTAGCTCGTGTCTGTCGGGAAAGTGATGATTTGGCGGTGGGCGCTGGAGTTTGTGGGCCGATCTG
>JABMRB010000658.1 GCA_013202865.1 Candidatus Nealsoniibacteriota bacterium
GTCCTACGGAGCCCGGACTTTCCTCCCGCCGGTGTCCCAGTGGGCCGATATGGCGACCCAACGGACCCCGGCCGACGACCGTCCGGTCCACTCCGAACTCCAACCCTAAGCATACGCAACCATCACCCCGGGGAGAAGCCCCAAAAAGCCGCGACCGGTGGTCGCGCCCGACGTGGGTAGCCACCCACATCAGGCCCGCTTGCCCTGCCAACTCCCGCGGCGGCGAAACTCGGCCTCTACCGCCGCACGCACCGCCGACTTGTTCAGACACCAGTCGGGCCCGATCAGGTACTCCGGCGGGGCGTCGCCGTGGAGCCGGTCGATGATGCAATCCGGGGCCGTCAGTTCCAGGAAGTCGACCACCCAAGTGACGTATTCTTCAAACTGGGGCAGTTGCACTTCGCCGCGGGCAACCATTTGGGCCAACAGCGTATTGCGTACCGCGCAAAGGTTGTGCAGCTTGACCGACTCGATTCGCAGCCTGGTCAGTTCGGCGGCGGTGGCCATCATCTGCTCGTGCGACTCGCCGGGCAGGCCCAGGATGACATGGGCACCGATCGCAAGCCCTCGCTGCCGGCTTCGCGCGACGGCGTCCAGAAAGGCGTCGTAGTGATGCCCTCGATTGATCCAGTCCAGCGTACGATCATGGATTGTTTGCAGCCCAAATTCTAGCGAGACGGGGAGCCGACGCGACAGTCCCGCGAGCAGATCCAGCACTTCCTCACTGACACAATCGGGCCGGGTGCCGATGGCCAGGGCGACGACGCTCGGGTGCGAAAGGGCCTCGTTGTAGAGTTCGGCGAGCCGATCTACCGGGCCGTAGGTATTGGTGGCCGGCTGAAAGTAGGCAACGAACCGATCCACCCCATAGCGGGGTCCAAGTCGGGCGATCTGGTCGTCGATCTGCCCAAGAATCGGTTGCCGGGGTATCCTCAGGGCGGGGCTGAAACTGGCCGGGTCGCAGAAAACGCATCCTCCGGTGCCGACCGTACCGTCGCGGTTGGGACAGCCGAGTCCGGCGTCCACGCTCACCTTCCACACACGGCAGCCGAACTGCCTCGCATTGGCGAACTTCCGCGAATGCAGCAGCAGACCTTCAGCCCGCCAGGGGGGTATTCGCGGTCCGTGAGGCAAAAGGATGGTTGACGGCAAGTCCATGTCCGGCTAAACTACTAGACGCTTAGGATACTTGGCATTCTATAAGGGCTTGTCGCCTGCTTCAAGGAGAGGAAATCATGTACGGCGAGTTGGTTCCGGTAGGTGGTGGGGATACAATCCCCCTGCTGAAGCGATCGTTGCTGGTCGGTCGGCGCGAAAGCTGTGACATTGTGCTTAGGTTCTCCAACGTCTCGGCCCATCACTGCCGGTTGACGATCAACGGCGGTTATTGGCACGTCCGCGACGAGAACAGCCGCAACGGAATCAAGGTCAACGGGGTTCGCGTGAAGGACAAACGGCTCGACCCGGGCGACATTCTGTCGGTTGCCCGGCATAAGTACGAGGTGCTCTACGCTCCGTCCGAGCTGGGGGCGGTCGGCCCTCCGCCTTCGGAAACCGACTCCGACATTCTCGGTCAGTCGCTGCTGGAGCGCGCCGGGCTGGCGAAACGCGATATCGGCCGGGTCAAAGAGACCCACGAGAAGGAAGAATCGCGGTTCGATCTGCACGACAACAGTGCCGGGCAACTCAGGCGGGACAAGGGCCCCATCTAATGCGGCGATGACCAAGAAAAAACGGAAAATCCGCGCCACTTTCCGCAAGAATCGCAACGTCCGCACCCGAACGACCGACTGGACCCGGCAGTTCGATCAACACGCCTTTGAAGACGAAGACCCGCAACAGCACGAACGCATCAGCGGCAAGGGGGAACTCACCCGAAAGCGGACCGTCCGCGGCGCCGAACTGGACGCCGGTGAAGAGCCGGGATTCAACGTGCTGCTCGATGTGGACGAATCGGTGTGCGTTGCCGGTCGCGTTCTCTCGGTCCATGGGTTGATCAGTACGGTCGAAGACGCCGACGGCCAACTCTGCCGGTGCGCCACGCGCCGGTTGTTGAAGACCATGAGCACCGACCAGCGTCACGTCGTGGCCGCCGGCGACCGCGTGCTCTTCCGTCCGGTCGAGAACACCGATCCTCGCGAAGGGATCATCGAACGGGTCGAGCCGCGGTACGGGAGCGTCTGCCGGACCAGTCGCGGGCGCCAGCAGGTAATCGTCAGCAACGTCGACCAATTACTGATCGTCTCCAGCGCGGCCGAGCCCCGGTTGAAGCCGAATCTGATCGACCGCCTGCTGGTCACCGCCGAGAAGGGCACCGTTCGCCCGGTCGTCTGCATCAA
>JABMRB010000659.1 GCA_013202865.1 Candidatus Nealsoniibacteriota bacterium
GCAACACGGGCACCGGCAAGACCTGGACCGAAGGTAACTTTGACCCATGGGTCGACGACAAGGTCTGGCTCAGCGACTGGGCCGCGTTGCGGGCGAATTTCGGCAACGCGAACTACACCACCCCACTAGCCGGTGCGGCGGCCGTTCCCGAGCCGGGGACGATCGCGATGCTGCTGGTCGCGTTGGCCGGATTGGCTCTCTTCTTTCGCCGGCGCGCCCGGGTGGCATAAGCATTCCCGCTAAACGGTCTTCGCGGTGTCACCTTCTCCGCCGCGAACTGGCATGCTATCCTGGAAAGATAGCGTCAACAAAGGGGGCAGGACCGCGGCGTCGATGCCCCAAGGAGACCCTCGTGCTGAATCGCCCCCTGGCCATTGCCATCCTTCTCGCCCTGACGGCCGTTCCGCTTTTCGCCGCGGACACTCTCCCACCGCTTGAATCCGGCAAGGTGCCGCAGAACCTGGAAGAACTCTGGGACGGTTATGATCCAACGCAAGAGCCGCTTGAGGTCGAGGTCGTCCAGCGGTGGCAGCGGGGCGATGCCACCGTCGAAATGCTCGTCTACACGGTCGGCATCTTCAAAGGAGAAAAGTCGCGGATGGGGGCCTATTACGCCTATCCGACCAAGCGAACCGCAAAGCTCCCCGGGATCTTGCATATACACGGCGGTGGGCAACGGGCGATGAGCGAAATCGTCGAAGCGGCCGCCGCCAACGGCTATGCCGCCATCTCCATCAACTGGGGCGGAAAGCCCATGAAGGACCAGATGCCGGGCGACCCCGGCACCGACTGGGGCGCCGTCGACGCCACCCAGGACGGCCACAACGGCCACTATGGGTCGCTCGAGCCCGACGACAAGACCCTGGACGCTGTCGTCAGCCCGCGGAACAACAACTGGTTTCTGATCGTCATGGCCGCCCGACGTGCGTTGACTTTCCTCGAACAGCGACCGGAGGTCGATCCCGAGCGTCTGGGCGTGGGGGGCCATTCGATGGGTGGCAAACTCACGGTGATGACCGCCGGCATCGACCCGCGGATCAAGGCCGCCGTGCCTTCCTGCGGCGGGACCGCGGCCGCACCGCAGAAGTTGCGCCGCCGCCCCGGTTCGTCGTGCCGCCCGGTCAACCCCGAGCCCCTGTATCACACGACGATCGACGACGTCAATTCGATCCGCCGGATCACGTGCCCCATCCTTTACACGGGGCCGCAAAACGATTTCAACGGGAACCTGGACAACCTCTACGCCAACTGGCAACAGATGCCGAGCCGCTCCATCCACTACAGCATCTCGCCCCACTTGAACCACCGGCACATCAAAGAATCCGAATTCGCCGGCCGGCACTTCTTCGATGTGTTTCTCAAAGGTGAAGGCACTTTCCCCGACACACCTGAGATCAAAGTTGCACTGAGGGCAGAAGACGGCGTCCCCCGGGCGACACTGCTGCCGGACAACCCCGACGAGGTCGTCAAGGTCGACGTCTACTACAGCGTCGACCCCCATGCGCTGACCCGCTTCTGGCGCACGGCGGCGGCGACTCGTAGCGGCAACACGTGGTCGGCAAAGTGCCCGGTGATCGGCACCGACATGCCGCTGCTGGTCATAGCCAACGTCTACTATCCGCTGGAGAAACAGATCACAGGGCCCGCCTGGAGCCGTCTCTCACCGCCGACCTTCCTGGTCAGTTCCGAGAGCCTGGACTTCGACCCCAAGGACCTCAAGGCAGCGGGCGTCGTAGCTACGGATAAGCCCGAGCGGCTGATCGAAGCAGACTTCGACACCTGGCAGGACTGGTATCGTCTCGAGATCGGCAACAATCAGCATCGCCAGTGTGTCACCCGTAAGATCAAGGACCCCAAGTGGCGAGGCCCGGATGGCGCCAAGCTCGTCGTCGACGTTCTGGACCCCGGCGGCGGGCAGTTTGCCGTGACGTTGGAGATGAACAGTTGGGGCGCCTACGCCGGGCAGAAGCACGGCAGCTACTACGCATCGAAACCGCTGGCCGAGTCGGACGATTGGCAGACCGTAGAAATCCGCCTGGACGACCTCGTGCCGATGGACGAGCGGTCGCCCAAAACCCTGCAAAGCTGGCAGCACATGACGCAACTCGCCATCGTAGCGATGGTCCGCACAAGACAGGACGGCAAGCCCGTCGTGTTAGCCGGCGGACCGTGGCTCCCGGAACGCCGGCTCAGGAACCTGCGTTGGGAGGGCGGTGCGTATCCCGAATAGTGGATCATGCCCGGCGAAGAAATTAACAGCAGAATGTCGAACAAGGAACTCCGAAGGCCGAAGGAAAGGGGGGCGCATTACGCGCGTAGCATATCCGCTGGCGCGTCACTCCTAGGCTCACTCGATTCCAAAGGAAGTTAGCGTGACACGACCCCCAGATCGTTTCGCCGAGCATGGAGCAGGACGGCATCGCCGGAAATGGGAAGAGATCGTTGCTGCGTTCATGAGTGGCGAACTGGAAAGACTGCGTTCGGTCCAGAGAACCGGTACTAGAGGGCGCGTCTTCTCTACGTTGGTGAAAGCTACGCTGGAGGCGATTCAGATGCCTTTCCAGCCAGAGCCAATCTTCGACCACTTACCCCCGAAACCGTGGTACCGAAAGTTTGCCTCAGAGCACGGTCTCAAGTTGCGCGAGCATCCGTTCTACAACCCTGATTTCCTTCTTGAGGATGGAACTTGGGTGGAGGTTACCCTGTCGGAGAACACTGCCTATAAAAAGCTCTTTCGCTTTGGCCATCAATCGCCCCAACTGACGGTCATCTGGCTGGATGAAGATGAGGGATTGCACAAGACGGTCTGCAAGAACCTGGCCTTTCCAAATGCCATCGTGACAGACGTGAAACAGTTCTACCTGCGTCTTGCAAACTGCTCGGGAGGCGCTGAGATCGTTGAGAACATGGAACGACTGAGAGAACTCAGAGGCGTCATACTGTAACTGCTGTAGGTATCAAGCGTAGCTAGTGTCTGTCAGGAAAGTTTTTGATCTCGAA
>JABMRB010000660.1 GCA_013202865.1 Candidatus Nealsoniibacteriota bacterium
AAGTCCGCCCGTCCCCCCCTCTTTCTGATGTCCCTGGCTCTGCCAGTCCTCTATTTCGTCCCACCGGCAGCGTTACCGGCCGCCGACGAACCGCCCGCCAAGGCCGCCGAACCGGCTGCCATTCCGACCGCGTCCGAAACGCCCCTGGTTGACGAAAAGATCCGCCAGTTGATGCAGGACCGCAAATACGCCGAGGCCGTCGCCGCCATCGACCGGGCGGCCGCCGCCGCGAATGCACCGAAGGACTACCTGGCGTACCTCAAAGGTCGGGCGCTGTATCTGCAGGAAGAATACGACGGGGCCGTGGCCGTGTTCGACGGTCTGGCGAAGCAGTCGCCCGAGGGCCCCTGGGCACGTCGAGCGCGGTTCGGCAAGGCGTTGGCCCTGGCCCGCAAGGGCGACTACCGCAGTGCCGAGTTGATCTTCCGCGCCGAGGCGGAATATCTGCTCTCTACCGACCGCAAGCAGCAGATCGCCGACATCTACCTGGAGTTCGCCGACGTCTACTTCAAGCCGCCGGAGAAGGAGAATCGCAAGCCCGACTACAAGAAGGCGTTGGAGTTCTACAACAAGGCCCTGGACGTGGGCCCGAAGCCGGAGAAACGCGTGGAGGTGGAATTGCTGGTGGCCCAATGCCAGCAGAACCTGGGCCAGCACGGTGAGGCGGCCAAGCTGTACGAGAAGTTCATCGAGGACCACGCCGACAGCCCGCTGGACATCGGGCTTCTGGAAATCGAAGCCCGCTACCGCTTGGGCGAGTGCCGGCTGGCCGAGGGCAACCACAAGGTGGCCCGGCGTACGTGGCAGGACCTGTTGGCTAAGCACACCGACGCGAAGTCGGAGCGGATCGCCGAGGCCGCGTTCAACCTCTCGCGGACCTGGAAGATCCCGCAGCCGGAAGACAACGAGCAGCTCAACCAGGGCACGGCCGCCCTGGAGAAGTTCATCGAGCGGTTTCCCGCCCACAAGCTGGCCAGTCAGGCCCACCTGGACGTCGCCCGCAGCTTCATCCATCGCGGCCGTTACGAAGATGCCGTCGGTGCGTTGCGGCGGTTCCTTGCCGACGAGCGTTACAAGGACCGTGAGGAGATCCCCGGGGCCCGCAACCTGCTGGGCCGCTCCTACCAGTTGCAGAAGAAGTTCGATCTGGCGCTGACGACCTGGAAAGACTACCTGGCCAAGCACCCGGCCCACAACGCCTGGAGCGCCGTGCAGCGGGAGATCATCAACACCGAGTACCTGATGGGCCACGAGAAGTACAGCGAAGAGCAATACGAGGACGCACAGAAACTCTGGACCGAGTTTATCACCAAGTATCCGTTGGACAACCGCAACCGCAACATCCTTCTGCAATTCGGCACGATGCAGCACAAGCAGAAGAAGTACGACGAGGCAATCGCAATTTGGCGCCGGCTGGTCTCGAAGTACCCCAACACCAACGAGTCGTCACAGGCCCAGTACATGATCGCCGCGACGATGGAACAGCACTTAGCCACCGGTGATTCACCGGGGGCCACCCTGGAAGAAGCCCTGGAGGAATATCGCAAGGTTACCTGGGGCAGCCATGTCGCCGCGGCCCGGCAGGCCGCGGCCCGGCTGACCGCCCGGAGCATGACCGTAGCCACCGAACGGGTCTTCCGCAGCGACGAGACGCCGACGCTGAAACTGACCACGCGCAACATCGAGAAGGTCACCGTCCGTGCCTACAAAGTCGATATGGAGACCTACTTCCGCAAGATGCACCTTGCCCGAGGCGTCGAGGCGTTGGACATCTCGCTGATCGATCCCGATGTGACGTTCGAGTTCGAGGTCCCGGAGTACGCCAAGTATCAGGAGTTGGAAAACGATCTGGAAGTGCCGTTGCCCCTCGGCAAGGATGATAAGGAACTCCACTCGGGCGTGATGGCGGTCACCGTCAGCAGCAAGACGCTGGAGACCACCACGCTGGTGATCCAGAGCGATCTGGACGTAATCGTCAAGAGTTCCCGCGACGAGGTCTTCGTATTCGCCGAGAACATGCGCACCGGCAAGCCCTGGCCCAAGGCCCGGCTGCTGATCTCCAACGGCAGCAAGGTCTTCGCCGAAGCAACGACCGGGGAAGACGGAACGCTCCAGAAGGCCTACAAGGAACTGAAGGATGAGGGACAGGCTTCCAATTGGTCCTACAACAGCAACGACGTGCGGGTGTTCGCCGTTGCCGACGGGCATATCTCCTCGAACGTTGTGGGGCTCAACGGCGTGGGGGTCGCTCGGGGGCTGGCCGACAAGGGCTATATCTACACCGACCGACCGGCTTATCGGGCCGGGCAGATGGTCCACGTGCGCGGTTGCCTGCGCAATGTCCCGGGCGCGAATGACGAAGCACGAATGACGAATGACGAAGAGGGGATACCGCCGGTTGATCCACCGGTGCCCGCCGAGCCACCCGTATCGTTCCCACCGTCCGACCCGGGAGCACCGAGTGAACCGGGTGATTCGGGCGTTCGTCATTCGTCATTCACCTCCGACGTCTACACGATTGACGCAGGCAAGAAGTACACCCTGGAGGTCTTCGATGGCCGCAACCGGCTGCTACGTAAAGAGGAGGTCACGCTCGGCGAGTTCGGCACGTTCCACACGCATTTCCTCCTGCCGCCGACTTGTCCGCAAGGCCAGTATCGCGTGCTGGTCCGCGACGAGAACAACGGCAAGAGCTACCAGGGTTCGTTCCAGGTCCATCAATACCAGCTCGAGCCGGTCCGCCTGGCAATCGACACGGATCGACACGTCTACTACCGGGGCGAGGAGATCGAGGGCACGATCCGCGCGGCGTATTACTACGGCGCCCCCTTGGCCGGCCGCGAAATCCTCTACCGGCTTGCCGACCAGCGTACGCATACGGCCACCACCGACGACAAGGGCGAAGTCAGATTCAAGCTCCCCACCCGGGAGTTCAGCGAAACGCAGGTCCTGCCGCTGGTCGTTACGCTTTCTGCACGGAACCTGACCACGGCCGCGAATTTCGTGCTCTCCTCGCAGGGATTCTCGGTCGCCGCCGCTACGGTCCGCCCGGTCTACGTGGCCGGTGAGACGTTCGAGGTGACCGCCAACGCTGCCGACGCCGAGGGCAAGCCGGTGGCGCGGAAGCTCACGCTCAATGTGCTCGAAAAGACGTCGGTCCGCGGCAAGGTGGGCGAGCGGCTCGTCGAGAAGCACGAACTGGAAACCGACGCCGACGAAGGCACCGCGCGACAAACACTCAAGCTCGACGACGGCGGTCGCTACCTGATCCGCATCGAGGGGACCGACCGGTTCGACAACCCGATCTCCGGCCAGCATCTGGTGCGAATCTCCGACGACAAAGACGACGTGCGGCTGCGGATCCTGGCCGACAAGCACACGTTCAAAGTAGGCGACACGGCCAAGGTTAATCTCCATTGGCGCGAAGAGCCCGCGTTGGCGCTGATTACGTTCCAGGGCGCCCGGATTCTCGACTACCAGTTGTTTGCCCTGAACAAAGGCGACAACCCGCTGGAGATTCCCATGAGCGCCCGGCTGGCTCCGAACTTCGAGTTGGCCGTGGCCGTGATGACCGATCTGCAACGTAGGTCAGGGCTTGCCCTGACAAAGCCTGCTGAGAAAACCGCACCCGAACCAACAATTGTCAGGGCAAGCCCTGACCTACCGCAGAAACGATTCCACACGGCGTCCAGTCCGTTTGCCGTGCAGCGGGAATTGGTGGTTAAGCTCGATACGAAGCGCAAAGGCGGCGGCGAAGGGCCGATCCGGCCGGGTGAAGAACTCGAAGTGAGCGTTACCACGACTGACGCGCAGGGCAAGGCGGTCGCGGCCGAGGTCAGCTTGGCGATGGTCGAGCAGTCGTTGCTCGGGCGGTTCGCTTCGCCCGTGCCGGCCATTCAGGATTTCTTCCGCGGCAATCTCCGTCAATCGGCCGTGCGGACGACCTCCAGCATCACGTTTGCCTACAACCCGTCGACCCGCCCGATCAACCCCCGGCTGCTGGCCGAGCGCGACCGGATCGTGGTCGCCGCCGAAGAGGAAGAGAGCCGCCGCGGGGCAATTGCCGCCGCCGGATCAGACGCCGGTCTCGTCGGCTCGATAGTTGTACAGGAATCCGCACCGGGCGACGGACCGGCAAGCAGTGAGAACGCAGAGTTGGTGCCCGGATTCCAGTTCGCGGGCTCGCAGACCAACGGCGGCTTGTTAGCGTTTGACTCGGCTCTGGCGGTGCAAAACAACGCCGGCACGATAACACTCCACAACGGTCAAGCCACCGTGCAACTCGGTGGGATTAGCCGCCGAGTCAATCTATCGGCGCAGACGTTAGGCCGTAACTTCAATCGCTCCCGCAACGGCGGCCAGGGCGGAGCGGGCGGTCAGCAGATCGTCGCGTTCGCCAACGGACGCGACGGTCAGTGGGGCGGAGGCCTCTACTTCCAGGGCGCCTCCAACCTCAACGTCAACGGCGGCGTTACGCTGACTGCCGGCGACTACATCGTCGTGCAACCCAACGCCGCCGACATCAACGGCCTGGTCGACCAACAGATGGCCCAGGTCTCGTTCGTCGACGTCAGTGGCAATATGCAGGCGCTGAACTTGCAGTTCGGCTCCGGGCTGGCGTACGGCAGTGCCGACGAACTGGCCGTCGAGCTCAGCAAGAGCGGGGCCGTGCTGCTGCCCGGGCTGGCCCGGCAGGAGACCGGCTACTGGAACCCGGCCGTAACCACCGGCGATGACGGCAAGGCGACCGTCACGTTCACCATGCCCGATCGGTCCACCGCCTGGACCCTGATGGCCCGCGGCATCACGGCCGAGACACTTGCCGGCGAGGCGACCGATGAGGTGGTCGTCAAGAAGGAACTGTTTGGCCAGTTGAAGGTGCCCGCGGCGTTTACCGACGGCGACGAAGCGGAGATTGTGGCCTCCGTCCATAACGACGCGATCGAGAAGGGGCAAATCGACGTCACTTTGAAGATCACCATCGGCGACCGCACCACCGAGGAGAAGAAGACGCTCGACGTGACGGCCAAGGGCATCGAGGAACTGATCTTCAAGACCGCGCTCAACCGCCCGGGCAAACCGGCCGACGAGAAGGCCCCGGCAGCCCCGCCGGAAATCAACGTGGCGTTCGAGTTGATCGTCTCTGCCGGCGAGAAGCAAGACGTGGCACGGCGCAGCGTACCG
This sequence comes from Candidatus Nealsoniibacteriota bacterium, assembly GCA_013202865.1. GTDB lineage: Bacteria > Planctomycetota > Planctomycetia > Pirellulales > Thermoguttaceae > JABMRB01. Next base: position 5,185 of record JABMRB010000660.1, read on the forward strand.
TTGAAGCCGGACGGGATGCCCATCTTCGCCACCACGGCCGGGCAAGCCACTAGCGACACGACGGCCTGGGTCGAGCCGCCGGCGAACATGCCGCTTGAGTATCCGAGCCTGCAAATTCTCATCGGCCCGACGGTCGAGCAAAGCCTGCTGGACATCGTGCTGGGTCAGGCCCCGTTGTGCCAGATCGAGGCCGGCCGGATCGCCGCGCCGCTGGAAACGGCCGCCGCCGATTTGATGGCCTCGCTGGCGCTGCAAAAGCTGCTCGGAGGCGCACGTGAGAGCGGCGGACCGCAAGCGGCCGCGCTCGACGGCCGGGTTCGCTCCAGCGTTGGCTTGCTCGTCTCGTCGCAGAACGACGACGGCGGCTGGAGTTGGACCGGCGGCGGGTTGGGCGGCAGTTCAACTGCCACCCCATCGCAACGCTACGGCACCTGCCGCGTTGTCTGGGCGATGAGCCTGGCCAAGGACGCCGGATACACCGTGCCCGACGATTCCTTCAACAAGGCGTTGGACTATCTCCGCAAGCAGGTGCCCGCCACCGCCAACAGCGACTACGAAAGCAAGGCGATCCTGTTGCACGCCTTGTCGACCGCCGGGCAAGGCGACTTCGCCTTGGCCAATCGGCTCTATCGCAGCCGGCCCGCGTTGTCGACCTCCGCGTTGGCCTACCTCGCGCTGGCATTTGCCGAAATGGACCGCGGCCCGACGACCCAGGAAGTGCTCACCTTGTTGGGCGAGCGGAATCTCGACACGGGTGGCAGTTCAACTGCCACCGCAACGGAAAGAGGAGGCAGCGCGTGTCTGCCATGGAGTCATTCGCCTGCGGAGATCCGTGCGCTCTACGCCTTGGGCTTGCAGGAAGTTTCGCCCCAGGCGCCCGAGCTGAAACCGCTCGTCGAGTGGCTGCTAGCCCATCGCACGGGCCACCGTTGGCTGCCCGACAAGGCAACCGGCCCCGCCGCCATGGCGCTGTGCCGTAGGTCAGGGCTTGCCCTGACGGCAGACGGGTCGACACCTAAGCCATCGTCGGGGCAAGCCCCGACCTACAAGCTGGCCATCTTCGTCAACGACGTGCAGGCCAAGGTGCTCGAAATCGACCCGGCCGCCGGCACGCAGACCGTGAATGTGCCCGCGGCACTGTTGACGAAGGAGCCCAAACAACGCATCCAATTCCGCATCACCGGGCGCGGCCACTACACCTACCAGTGCATCCTTGGCGGGTTCGTGCCGTCGGAGAAGCTCAAGAGCACGACCGACGACTGGCGGGTCCAACGGACCTACCGGCCGGCCCCGCTCGAGGTCGACGGTCGCGAAATTGCCCGCGGATTCGGCGTGTTGACCGGAAGCTGGAGCGAGTTCAAGAACCCGCTGACCCAATTGCCGGTCGGCCGGCGCGGACTGGTCGAGTTGGAGGTCCATCGCCAGAACCTCCCGTCGAACGTCCCCGAGCAACATCTCGAGTACCTGGTCGTCACCGAGCCGATCCCCAGCGGCGCGACTGTGATCGAGAAGTCGGTCCGCGGGCCGTTCGAGCGGTTCGAAATCTCGCCCGGCGCGATTACGTTCTACATCGGCAGCCGCCGGGGCATCGGCACGATCCACTACGAGCTTTACGGCTATCTGCCGGGCAAGTACAACG
>JABMRB010000661.1 GCA_013202865.1 Candidatus Nealsoniibacteriota bacterium
CCTATCTCTGGATGAATGTCAGTCTGAAGCTGGCCCTAGCCCTGAGGGCGCAGGGCAGGCTGCAAGAGGCCGCAGAGATCTGCAAGCAGCAGCTGCAACTTGCCCAGGACAGCGGAATGTCGCAGACGGAGATGGTCGGTTGGCTGCTGGCGATATGGGGCGAGATGCTGGCCGAAGTAGATGACCTGGATGGCGCAATAGGAAAGGCGAAGAAGGGCGTTGAACTTACCGAGCATGGCGGAGACGTGGCGATGCTCACCTGGAGCTACCTGTGCCTGACGAGAGTCCTATTCTCCAGGGGTGATATGGCCGGCGCCGAAGAGATCATCTACAAGGACGGCCTGTTGCTGGTGCTGGTCAACCGCACACCGCCGGACCTCGACGCCGACCTGGCCGACGACCCGGAGCAGGGCAAGTCGCGCGACCACCGTACGACCTACTCGCCAACGATGGGCCGAATCTGGGCCGGCGTGCGTTCGCGACGTTGGACACACGGCGACCGTGTCATCCGGGCATTCGACGCCGACACCGGTCGCCCGCTCTGGGAGAAGGCCGGCCGCGTGATCCCTCTCACGATGGCGGTCGACACCGAGCAGGTCTACTATCACGACGGCGAACGGGTCGTCGCCTTGCAGCGCACGACGGGCAAGCCGCGGTGGACGTCCGAGCCGGTCCCCGTCTGGCAAGGAATGGAGCAGCGCGGGCTGCAATCGTGGTTCGCCCCGACGCTGGTGGTCGACGATGACATGGTACTATTTGCCGGCGGCGAGAAGATCCACATGTCCTACGTCGGCTGGGGCTCGAAAGACATCGGCCAGGACACGATGACCGCCTTCTCGGCCGACTCTGGCAAACGGCTCTGGACGGCCGACCATCCCTTTAGCGGATACAACTCGCCGGAGGATCTCTTTGTCGCCCGCGGCAAGGTCTGGACCGGCAATACGGCCCAGGGCGGACCGGGCGGCCGCTACACGGGCCGCGACCCGGGCACCGGTGAAATGGTCGACGACTTTCCGCCGACGCTCAATACGTACTGGTTCCACCACCGTTGCTATCGGGCCAAGGCGACCGATAACTACATCCTCTCGTCGCGAAACGGCATCGAGTTTGTCGATCTTGCCACCGGCGAGTGGACCATCAACCACTGGGTCCGCGGCGGATGTCTCTACGGCATCATGCCCGCCGGCGGCTTGATCTACGCGCCCCCAAGCCCCTGTGCCTGCTATCCCGAGGCCCGCCTTCCCGGGTTCACCGTGCTTGCCGCCGCGAGGGGCGAGGGGCGAGGGGCGAAGGACGCGGAAGGTCAGCCACCCCGCTTGCAGAAAGGCCCCGCCTACGGGCAACTCCCCACTCCCCACTCCCCACTCTCCACTCACTCCGCCTGGCCCGCCTATCGCCACGACGCCGCACGCAGCGGTGCGACGTCGGCCGAGATTCCCGGCAAACTGCGGCCCGATTGGGAGACCCGATTGGGCGGCCGGCTCACGCCGCCGGTCGTGGCCGACGGGCGGCTGTTCGTCGCCCAGGTTGACCGCCACGTCGTCCATGCGCTGGACGTCGCCTCGGGCAAGAAGTTGTGGAGCTTTGCGGCGGCCGGGCGGATCGATTCGCCGCCGACGTGTGACCGCGGACGGTTGATCTTCGGCTCGGCGGACGGTGCCGTTTACTGCCTGCGGGCAAGCGACGGCGCGTTGGCATGGCGATTCCGCGCGGCACCGGTCGATCGGCGGATGGTTGCCTTCGAGCAACTCGAGTCGGTATGGCCGGTCCATGGATCGGTGCTTGTGCAAGACGGCGTTGCCACGGCGGTGGCCGGCCGGTCGATGTATCTCGACGGCGGCTTGCGGCTCTGCCGGCTCGACGTCGATACGGGACGCCTGCTGAGCGAGAAGATTCTCGACGACCGCGATCCCGACACGGGCGAAAACATGCAGACCCACGTGCAAGGCCTGACGATGCCCGTCGCGCTGCCGGACGTCCTTTCGAGTGACGGCGAGCAGCTCTACATGCGGTCGCAGACCATGGACCTGCTGGGCAACCGCATCGGGCTCGGGCCGGGTAAAGGGGGCCGCGAGCACCTCTTCGCTGCTTATGGGTTTACCGACGATTCGTATTTCCACCGGTCCTATTGGCTCTACGGCAACCAGTTCCTCGGCGGATGTGGCGGCTACACGAAGAACGGTCGCGTGAGGCCGGGGGGACGGATCCTCGTCCACAACGGCGACACGGTCTTCGGCTACGGCCGCAAGCAGCCGTACTACCGCTGGACGTCGGTCATGGACTATCAACTATTCGCGGCCGTGCTGCCCGGCTCCGACGCGGACGCATCAACGCCGCCGGCTGCACGACGCGCGAAGAAGCCGGCTCGTGCGGGGGTTGAGTACCGCTGGACCTGCGACGTGCCGATGACGGTTCGCGCCATGGCCCTGGCCGGCAACACCCTGCTGATCGCCGGTCCCGACGACCCGATCGACGAAGACGCGGCCTTCCAGAGTTTCGACGCCGCCGCCACCCAGCAGCAACTCGCCACCTGGGACGCCGCCCTAAAAGGCCGCCACGGAGCGAAACTCCGCACGGTCGACGCCGCCACCGGCGAGACCCGCGCCGAGTACCGACTCGACGCCCTACCAGTATTCGACGGCCTGATCGTCGCCGCCGGTCGCGTTTTCATCTCCATGACCGACGGGCGGGTGATTGCGTTGGGCCGGTAGCAAGCTGGTCCTCTCGAGTGGCTGGGAGCACTGCCGCTTGCGGCTTCGCACCGTAGGTTGCGCGCGGGCAAGCCCCGAGGCTCGCAGCGAAACCGACCACAGGCGGGACGCCTGTGCCACTA
>JABMRB010000662.1 GCA_013202865.1 Candidatus Nealsoniibacteriota bacterium
AGACTGATCGGGTATCGGCTCATGGCCAACACCCGCCGCGCCTCGTCCACGCAGGTTTCGCTGGCTCGGGCAGTCTCCTCGATGGTCGGCTCGCGGCCGAGTTTCTGCAACAGCTTGCGCGAGACGTTCCGCACCCGCGACATGGTCTCGACCATGTGGACGGGAATGCGGATCGTCCGGCTCTGGTCGGCCACGGCGCGGGTAATCGCCTGGCGGATCCACCAGGTGGCGTAGGTGCAGAACTTGAACCCGCGGCGATACTCGAACTTGTCGACCGCCCGCATCAGCCCGGCGTTGCCTTCCTGGATCAGGTCCAGGAAACTCAAGCCCCGGTTGCGATACTTTTTCGCGATCGACACGACCAGCCGGAGGTTGCCTTCGGAGAGCCCTCGCTTGGCCTGTTGGTATTGTGCATGGATCGCTTGGAGATAACGCACGCGGTTGCGCAGGCTCGTCGGCGTCTCTTGGGTTGCCCGCAGGATGTTGCGGAACTCGGAGACCCAGGGCTGACGTTCCTCGCGGCGACCGCCCGACTTGCGGTGTTCTTCAATACGTGCTTTGAGTTCGTCGACCCGCCGGCTGAACTCCTCGAGCGTCTTGATCATCGGCTCGATGCGGTGGGTCCGCAGGCCCAGTTCCTCGACCAGGAATACGGCGCGGCGCCGGCGCCGGCCTAACCTCCGCCAGGCCGCTCGACGCGCCCCGGCGGGACGCGATTGGCCGGTCGCGATGTGGTAGTCGCGATAGTTCCGCTTCAACAGCGTCTCCAGCGTCTCCAGGTTGTACGGCATCCGCCCGAGAATCTGGTGTTTTTCCAGACAGTCGGTCACGGACACTTGCACGGTGCGATCAAACGGCAACTCACCGTCACGCACGCGACGGAGCACCTTGTAGGCCGTCTGCATCACGTAGTCGCATTCCAGGACCCTGCTGCGGAACTTTGCCCGGGTTGTCTCGATCTGTCTCGCCAGCGCAATCTCTTCCTGGCGAGTCAGCAGTGGGATCTCACCCATCTGTGTGAGATACATGCGGACCGGATCGTCAGACCAGGAATCGTTTTCCTCGATCGCCGACAACGGCTCGTCGACATTCTCGTCGTGATCCGATGTCGAGCCGGCCGCGCTGGCGACGGTCGGCGAAACCAGACACGGTTCGGTGTCGTCCACGGCCGTCGTTGGTTTACGGGCCAACCCGATCGCTTCTTCGGGACGGGAAGATACGTCGTCTTCCAAATCATCCAACGTTGCGTCGTACAATTCGGTTCTCCTCACTCCTCAAACCGGTTATCCACTCCGCAGGCGTAGGCTGCTACTGCTGCGGGACGGCTACCGTAAGCCACGAAATTCTACCACCGATTTCTCGTCTTGCGCCCGTCGCCTTGCATTTGGCAAGGGATTACGTTTGCGGCGGGTATGCGTTCGTTCACCAAAGAGCCCAAATACTCCAGTTTGCCATACACGGGGGCACGGCTCGTATGTCGTGAACGGTTGCATCATCATCGCCCGCACTACCAGGGCACAGAACCTCATCGGAAACTAAGTATCCGGCAAGCCAACAGAGCATCAATGCTGCTGGAATCGAACATCCCCTCGGTCCAGCAGGAGGGCGGGTGGCCATTTGCTTATTCACCCCGCGCCTTCTGATGCAAAGCGCGTGCAGCACGCCAGCGCATTCAATTGTAATCAGAGAGATTCGCCAGTCTAGAGGCTACTTTCAAAAACAAGCGATTTCCTTCCGCGGGCACCCGCCGGTCGGGTAAGATAGGAAATGTAGAGGGCGCCAGGAGGCACGCAAACCCCAGGCCACCCAGCACACGGGTGGTAAGAAAAAAGTAGCCGGTTTTTCTAGCGGGCGCCTTAGAGCTTGTGAATCATTTGGAAACAACCTCTCGGCTCGCAAAAACTCGCCCATATTGGTAAACTCTTTCGACCATCACGAGCGTATTAAGGTTTGTTGACGCTGGCCGATGGCCAGGCCCAGATGGACTGCCGCGTGGCAGACGCGTCCGGGTGGGTAGAAACCACCGCCAAGTTACCCTGGAGACCCTGTCGTGAGCGCGACCTATTTGCTGCCCTGTTCGTGCGGGAAGACGACTGAAGTACGTCCCCATCAGGCGGGTGAGATGCTGTCGTGTCCCTGCGGGGCCACGCTGGAAGTACCCACCGTGTTACAGATGGCCCATCTGGAACAGGTTCCCATGGAGCCGGGTTCGGCCAGGCCGTCTACCTCGTGGGGGCTGCGTCAGAGCATGGTGCTGATCGGCGTCTTGATCGCTTTGTTGGGGATCGGATTGACGGTCGGGCTGTTCGTCACTCGGCCCCAGTTGCTCGACACCGACGAGGTCCACGATCTCGTTAACGCCAAGTCAGCCGTCCAGTCATGGCTATCCTACCGGGAGGACCTTCGTATCTTCGGTCCAGCCTGGCATTCAAAGAAGCGCGATGCGGCTCTTGCCGAGGACGTGTTTCGTCGCAACGTCTGGATGGGCGTAACGCTCACCTTGACCGCAGGTGGAATCATCCTGGCCACGGGAGCAACACTCCAAGGCCGCGCGGCACGACGCGGAGCTTTGAGCAGTGACTTTGAGCAGTGAGCAGTGAGCTTTGAGCAGTGAGCTTTGAGCAATCGGCTTTCTCACAGCTCATAGCTCACTGCTCATAGCTCATAGCTCATGGCTCACAGCTCATCCCCATACGAGCACTTAGCCCCGGGTGAACACACCCGGGGATCGCCGCGCATCCCCGCCGCACATCCC
>JABMRB010000663.1 GCA_013202865.1 Candidatus Nealsoniibacteriota bacterium
ACTCTTACGTGCGAGGGGGTGGCAGTTCAACTGCCACCCCCACCACTCCCCACTCCCCACTCCCCCCTCCTCACTCCTCACTCCTCACTCCTCACTCCCCGCCAACCGTCCCCGGTAAAGCAACGCCTCGTTGTTCGGCGGCGGCGACCAGCTTGCTCCAGTTGCCTTCGTCGAGCGTGATGCCCTCGGCCGACTTGGCGGCCAAGATGTCGCGTTCCGGGTCGCCCGGCAGTGTGATCTGGTCGACGCCGTCGATTCGCGGGCAACCCCGGACAAACTCGATCAGGTTGGACACCTCGCTACGGAAATGTTCCGCACCGCCGAAATGGGCCGGATTCAAGACGAGCGCGAACATGCAGTTGCCGATCTGGTTGATCGGTTCTGCCCGGGCGCACACGCCGCCGGAGAGTGCCCCGCTGAGGATTTCGACCATGAGTCCCAGGCCGAACCCTTTGTACGGCTGTGTGCCACCCATCGGCAAGATCGTACCGGGTGGATCGCCGTAGAGGTCGGCCGGATCGTTCGTCGGCCGGCCTTCGCTGTCCTGCAGCCAACCGTCGGGACACTTCTTGCCGGCGATCGACATCACGCGAACCTTCCCCTCGGCCGTAACGCAGGTGCAGAAGTCGATCACGATCGGTTCGTCGGCGTGGGGGATTCCGACGGCCAACGGGTTGGTGCTCAGCCGGGGTTCCTTTCCGCCGGGTGGGGCCACTCGCATCACACCGCCGTGGTTGTTGACCATCACCATGGCGACCATGCCGGCCGCAGTGGCCATCTCGCAATACTCGCCGAGCCGCCCCGTGTGGCCCGAGCGGATCATCGTTCCCACGGCCACGCCGGATCCCTTGGCCTTCTCGACCAGCCGTTCCACGAGCCGCCCCGCCTGCACGCGACCGAACCCCCAATTGCCGTTGGCTGTGAGCAAAGCGGGCGTCTCGTTGAGCACCTCGAACTGGGCGTTGAGCGTGATTTCGCTCTTTTCGATCTGCTTGATGTATTGAGGAATCCGCATCACCCCGTGCGAGTCGTATCCCCGCAGATTGGCGGCGATCAGATTCTCGGCAACGACGGCCGCCTCGTCCGAAGCGGCGCCTCCGGCAGCCAACATATCGATCGCAAACCGCGTCAAGTTCTCAGCAGAAAAAGTCGGCACCTGAAGCACTCCTTCACAACGAGACAGAACTTCCAATCACAGCAGACAACCGTGCCATGATACCAGAGCGACGGCGTCCAGTCCACTGTTCATCATCTGGCCGCTTGCGGCTTAGCAGTTTTTCGCACGACGTTGCGAAGCCGCAAGCGGCAACGCGCCTATCATTCTGCATTCATCATTCATCATTCTGCATTTCTCCTTCCCACTGCCGCCGCGCTTCCATCGCGGCGACCGCCACGCTTACGGACAGGTTCAGGCTACGGGCCTCGGGCTCGATGGGGATTCGCAGGCAGCGGTCGCCGCCGGCCTCGAGCAGCGAGCGGGGTAGACCTTGCGACTCGCTGCCGAAGACGAACGAGTCGCCCGGCTCGAAGGTGGCGTCGGTGTAGGGTCGCGTGGCCTTCTTCGAGAAGAACCACATCCGCGGCTGCGGCAAACGCGTTAGCAGGGCGTTCCAATCGTCGACGGCTTCCCATCGTAGATGTTGCCAATAGTCGAGGCCGGCCCGGCGCAGATGGCGGTCGTCGAGTTGAAATCCCAGCGGACGGACCAGCCAGAGCTTCGCCCCGGTCGCCACGCACGTCCGCCCGACGCTCCCAGCGTTGTACGGGATCTCGGGTTGATAGAGGACAATGTGTAGTCGCCGGGCGTCAGGTTCGGAGGCGTCGGTGGAGGGCATGATGGTTTACGTGTCGTCTGCGAGTGATTATGATAGGGGTACCTGGTCTTGCCCACCGGAACGGCAAGGCCCACCCGCCCGGGCGGCGTCGCTGCCGTAACCTTCGAGACATTCATGATTGTCTGTCCACGCGTACTTCTGACGGTCGTTTGTGTCGCTGTCTTCGCCGTCGTCGGGGTAGCTCCCGGATACGAACAAACGGCCTCGCGACCGCCGGTCAAGCTGACGCCGGAGCAACAGCGCGAGGCCAATCGCTTCGTCGGTCTCTATCGCCGCGCCCGGGGAAAACCGGACGTGCAGGCGCAGATCGTGGCCGATGCGATCGAGCACGGGCGGCCGGCCGTGGCCGCCATGTATTCGGCCATTGTCCGCGAAATGTACCCAAAACTAAAGGCCTATCGCGGCAAGTTCTATCAGCAGGCCGTGGCCGCCATGCGTGCCCGGGCCGGCGAGGCCAACTTCCAGGAAATCGTCACGCTGCGGCAAACGGTGCTCGGCCTGCCGGACGCAGCAGACTTCACCAAGGAGACGATCACGCGTCTGGGCGACCCGGCCGTGGCGCGGCTCAATGAGATCCTCGTGATCGGCCGCGCCGACGTGCTGGCCCGGTCGACGGCGTTGCAGGCAGAGCGGGAGAAGCTACAGGAGGCGGGCCGGCTCTGGCAGCAGTGCGGCGTGTATCTCTACAACGAGATGCCCAAAAGCGACAACAAGCCCAAGGAGCCGCCCAATTTCGAGAAGTACTTGGAGGGCGAAGAGGAGTTGGCCGTGGGCATGGCGGCGCCGATGGACGCCCGAACCCGTGCCGTGCTGGGCGCCAACGCCCGACTGGCACCGCGGCTCGAGCCGGAGGAAGCCAGGGCCGTTCTCTCGCTGAACCTGATCCGCAACCTGCTCGGGCTGCCGCCGCAAGTGATCGATCTGCGACTCTGCGCCGCCGCCCGCGACCACTCGAAAGACATGCGGATCGAGAAGTTTTTCTCGCACGAATCGCCGCTGCCGAACAAAAAGACACCCTGGGACCGGGCGAAACTCTTCGGCACCCAGGCCGGCGCCGAGAACATCTACCACGGCACCCACGACGGCCGGGTCGCCATCCAGGCATGGTTCCATAGCCCCGGGCACCACAAGAACATGCTGAGCGATTCCCCCCGCGTCGGTGTCGGTCGCAGCGGGGGGTACTTCACACAGATGTTTGGGAAGTAAGTGGGGAGCGGGGAGTGGGCAGTTCGGGCGCCGTTGGCGCTCAGAACTCGTACAGGAACTACTTCCCGATTTGGCTATGAGCAGTGAGCTATGAGCAGTGAGAAAGCCC
>JABMRB010000664.1 GCA_013202865.1 Candidatus Nealsoniibacteriota bacterium
CAGTAAGACTGGGCGCCTGCCGACCACAGGCGAGCCGCCTGTGCCACGACTCGTTCAACCGACCGCCCACGAATCCGCCGCAGTGGCCTAAAAACTCGCGCTGAATTCCCTCCGGCCGAGTTCGGGGGACACCATACTTAATTCGCCCTCGTTCCTTGGGAGTTATGTATGGTGTCCCCGGAACTCTGCAGGTGCAGCGTGCCCAGTGGGTGGGCGCGGTCCTTGGCGAGCAGAGGGCCTTCGGTTTCAATGCCGCGGCGTCCGGCTTCTGGAATGGCGTGGCGCTCTACCGGCAGCGGGCGATTGTTGAAGAGGCCAAGGCGGTGGCGCTGGCCGCGGTCGGTGAGGACATTGGCGAGGCGAATGAATCCAAGGTGAAGGACGTCGTTGAAGCAGTGACCGTAACCGAGGCGGACAGGAAGATCGTCGTCGGCGCCGGCGGCGTGATCACGATTCCGGCCGTGGCCTGCAGCAAACCGACGAACAGCACGGAGAAGATCGTCTTCATGAAGAGCTGCCTGGGCGGGATGCAGTTGCACTACAACCGCTTGGGAAACCCCGAGGAGTTCGAATACACCTTCGAGGCGCCGGCGGCCGGGAAATATGCGCTCAGCGCGCGGGTGGTGACGACCAGCGCCGGCCAGCACCTCCTGGTCGCGGCCAACGATGCCAAGGAGCCGGCCGACGTCGCGGTGCCTTTCACCGTCGGCAAGTGGGGTAATACTAAACCGGTCGAGGTCTCGCTGGTCAAGGGCCGGAATGTCCTTCGCTTCTCGCGCAACGACCCGGTCAAGGGATTGACCATTAAGGACTTCACGCTGAGGCCCGTGAAGTGAAGTCCGGCGTAGCGGCGGAAGGCGGGGCAGGGAACCCCCACCGGCGTACCACTCGGGTTCCCGCGTCCCGCGCATGGCGTTTACGCCCCATCCCGGTGCAGCCGGTAGTCGGCCCGGCATTCATGCCGGGTTAGCAGGCCTCCCACCCGAACAACTTCCCAGCCCCGTGTGCGGGGCTTCCCCCAACAACCCGGCTTAGGAAGCACTGCTTGAACGCCTAGGACGACGCCCACCTCGCGCGCACGAGGGACATCAGGCCGTCCGACAAATTCGGTGGTTAAACGGGACTGCCGCATCAATCCTCATCCATGCCTGCTCAGCGTTCAGGCACTTGTCTTCCTTCGCCCGCCTCTCATTCGGCGATTATTTCGGCAAGACTTCCGCCAGCGGTGTACCGATCGATCCTGAAGGCGGTTTGATCCCGAGATAGATGGCGATGGTTGCGGCGATGTCGTAGGGCGTGACGGGCCGCGAAATCCGTTGGGCCGGTATGCCGTTGCCCGCGAAGAGGAGCGGCACATAGGTATCGTAGGTCCAGGGCGAACAGTGGATGGCCGCAATGTGTGTGGTGGTGTCCATCTCGTAGTAGAAATACCAGAACTGGTCCGATATGACGTGGACGTGGCCCGACCGTTTGAGGTGGAAGTTGTTGAGTATCCGCCGATTCGTCAACGTCGGGGCAAAGCTTCCCTTTAGCAGGTCGGTTCGGGTCAGGGCCCCGATGATACCGCGGATCTTGATGATCTCCTCCGCTACGGCCGTTTCGATATCGGCAACACGGTACTCGGTTTTCGCTATTTCCTCTTCGTTGAGGTAGACGTAGGGGTGCTCATAGAGCCGGATCACCGTTGGGGGCACGTCCAGCTTGGCCTGAAGGGCCTTCCCGATCGTGCCCTGAACGACGGTCTCGGAAGTCAGGCGGCCCACCTCGAATCCCAGACCCTTCATGGTTTCCGGAGCCTCACACATTCCGTGGTCGGCGGAGAGGACGATCAGAGTGTTTTCGAGCCCCACCTCCTGGTCCACAAACCGGAACAGGTCGGCCAGCAAACGGTCTAGTCTCAGGACGTTGTCCTCTGCCTCAAGGCTCGACGGCCCAAAGATGTGGCCGATGTAGTCGGTGACCGAAAAACTGATCGCCATGAAGTCGGTCTGCTCGCCGTGGCCCAGCTTCTCGGTCTCGATCAGCGTTTTGGCAAAGTCTGCCGTCAACTCATCCCCGAAGGGAGTGGCGATCAGCGACGCGTAGAAATACTTGGAATCTCCATC
>JABMRB010000665.1 GCA_013202865.1 Candidatus Nealsoniibacteriota bacterium
CGGGGGCATCCGGTTTCTCGACGGGTTCTGCCGCCGAGCAGGCCACCGTCAAGGCCCACAGCAGCCCGACCAACACAGACGTCGATTGTCTCATCGGAACCCCTTCTTGGATACACACAAGGTCAGCGAAAGAACGAGATCTCAACTTCTGGAGAGGCGTTCACACGTCCCTTCCAGCCGGTGTTCGTCGACTCCAGTCATCATTTTGGCGTAGGTGACGCGCGTGTCAATAGCCTGGCAAGCGGCGAAGATGCGATACGGCAAGAGAGGGCTGATGTCACCTTCATGGCTGGTCGGGACGCTTCCGGGGGAAGAAGCTTGCGTGGATTTTGGCGTCGGGCAGCGCTTTGCGAAGCTGCTCTCGTCCGGCCGCCGTCGTATAAGTGTCGCGCAGATCGATCGACACCAAGCCCTTCATCGTCTTAAGATGCTCCAGCCCGGCGTCCGTAAGATCGGCCCCCTGCAGGTCGAGTTCCTTCAGGCTGGTCAATCCTTTCAGGTGTGCTACGCCTTCGTCTGAGAGACTCAAACGGCTCAAACCCAGCACTTCCAGCTTGCTCAGCCTCTTCAATCGCACGAGTCCGGCGCCGGTGACGCCTGTGCCGCGTGCGCCACCGATGTCTAGCTCTCGAAGCTCTTTCAACCGCCCAAGGTATTCCAAGGCGCTGTCGTCGATTCGCGACGAACTCCCGAGATACAGGCGGCGGAGGTTGCTAAGCTCAACGAGTTCGTACGCCCCTGCTCGCGAGACACGTGAGCCGTAGAGAGACAAGGACTCAAGCTTGCTGAAGCCCGTTAGATGAATGATGGCTTCGTCTCGAATGCCCCGGTTACTTAAGTTCAGTATTTTCAGACCGGTGAGTCCTTTCAGATGTGTGAGTCCGGCTGGGGTGATGACGGTTCGGGACCCTATGCCGCGGGACAGGTTCAACTCTTCGAGCCAAGTGATTTCACCGAGGTGGACCAGCCCTGCGTCGCTGATGTCGGTCGTGCGTGCCTTCACGCGCCGCAAGTGAGGCAACCCCTTGAGATGAACGCAAGCGGCGTCCGTGTTCTTGAACGAGGACCCAAAGGCAAAACCCGACCGCGGGAAGTTCACGGAGACGATATGGCCATGGTCGTCGTATTCCAACTGAACGTTCAGCTTCTTGATCGCAACGACGGCACCGGGGGCATCCGGTTTCTCGACGGGTTCTGCCGCCGAGCAGGTCACCGTCCAGGCCCACAGCATCGCGACCAACACAGACGTCGATTGTCTCATCGGAACCCCTTCTCGGATACACACAAGGTCAGAGAAAGAACGAGGTCTCAACTCCTGGAGAGGCGTTCACACGCCGGGATGGCCCTCATCGGTTCGAATCATTGATGTTTGTGATCGCAGCGCTCCCGCACTTGGAGCTATCCTCAAAAACCGGGATCCACGTTGAATCTCTCTTCAATGCTGTCCGCGACCTGCGTTGCCAGCGAGAAGCCGATCCGGATCCAAGAATCCAATTCCTCTCGCCCGGGCAATGACGACCGTGCCGCGGAATAGCCGTCCAAGCAGCATCCGGCAATCGCATCCGCAACGTCAGTCGTGCAATTGTTGACGGGGTCGCCAAACTCCATTGGCTCGTTGTTCCCGTAGTTGGTAGGAACCGGTTTGCTTCGGAGACAATCGGCGATATCGTCTGCCGTTGTCTGCGAGCAGGACTTTCCGCAGGTCTTCCCCCAGCGGAGTTTTCGGGAAGACGAGTAGGAGCGGGTAAGTGCCGTGTCGTCCTCCCCCGGTTGGCGGGGATCCGTTTCATCCACATGATCTCCCGGGGGCCCATACATGCCCTCGCGTATCATCCCGTGCTCCGTTGACCAGACGTCGAGGTGATGGTAGCCGATTAGGGCAAGGACCTGTAGCGTTTCCATCAGCAGCGCGTCTCTGCAGCCCCTGGGATCATCCTCGGCATCGATAGGCATGATTCCGATGAAGAACACGGGTTCCGGTTTCGGCCTCATCTCGGGCATCCAAGGCGGCTGCGCCGTGTCGAACGGGACGTTGTACGGGAGCGGCGCGAGCATGTCAGTAAAGGTGATATCGAGGCCAGCCGGGTCCACGGCGTTCGTTACCCGATTCTTCACGTATCGATACAGGTTCGCATCCCCCGCGCGATATCCGACCGGGTCGCGCTGTATGAACCGACCGACCGTGGGGTGGTAGTAGGCCGAAGCGTCGGCAGCGAACGTGCCGACGAAGGTCAGCACCACGAGAGCGAAAGACAAACGGAACCGTGTCATGATTTGCTCCTTTGGGCGATCGTTGCTGTTCAAGCCATGTTGGGTGGCGATAAGGCAACCGGCGTAATCTTACCGCGACTCGCCCCGCGCGCCAACCCCCGCTAGTTGGGGGGGGTACTGAAAGGGCGTGGCTGGTTGTTTTGCACTGGGGGCGTTTCGCACTATATTGACGGTTAATCGACCATGCCCAGCGAAGCCCCGAGGAAATACCCATGTACGCGTTTCTGTCGGTCGCAATGACGACGTTGTTCTGCTGTTTGTGTGTACCGGCAACGGCCGCCGACGTGCCGCTGTCGCCGCCTAACGTGGTGATTCTGCTGGCCGACGACCTGGGCTTCGCCGACGTAGGCTATCATGGCGGTAAGATCGAAACGCCGAACATCGACCGGCTCGCGCGGCAAGGGGTCCGGCTCGAACGGTTCTACGCCTGCCCGGTCTGCTCGCCGACGCGGGCCGGGCTGATGACCGGGCGGTATCCGATCCGCTTAGGATTGATGCGGGCGGTGATCCCGCCTTGGCGGAAGTACGGTATGCCCACCGACGAACAGACACTGGCCGATCTGCTGGCCAAGGCCGGGTACGAGCGGCGCGCGGCGATTGGCAAGTGGCACCTGGGGCATTCGGCGCGGAAGTATCACCCGCTTCGCCGCGGGTTCACGCATTTCTACGGGCACTATAACGGCGCGATCGACTATTTCACGCATCTCCGCGAGGACGCACTCGATTGGCATCGCGATTTCGATCTCTGTGACGACAAGGGCTACTCGACCGACCTGATCGGCCGCGAGGCGGTGCGGTTTGTCGAAGAGAGCCCCGTGGGCAAACCGTTCTTTCTCTACGTGCCGTTTAACGCCCCGCATAGTCCGCTTCAAGCCAAGGAGGTGGACCTGAAGAAGTACGCCCGGTTGCAAGGCCGTCGAAAGCTCCACGCCGCGATGGTCGACTCGATGGACCAGGCAATCGGCCGTATCCTCGGTGCGATCGACCGTCGGGGGATCGCCGACGACACGCTGGTGCTTTTCTTTAGCGACAACGGCGGTGTGACCGGCGTGGCCGACAACGGCCCGTTGCGTGGCGGCAAGGCGGGCGTCTACGAGGGCGGCGTGCGCGTGCCGGCCGTGATCCACTGGCCCCGCGGTATCCCGGGCGGGCGAACGGTCGATGCGAGGATGGGCTATATCGACGTCTATCCCACGCTCAAGCGAATCGTCGGCCTGAAGGACGACGCCGATGCGAATCCGCTGGACGGGCGCGACATGCTGGACGTGATCTGCGGTCGTGCCAAGCCGGCCGATCGCGACTGGTACAGCTATATTGCGCAAAGCGGGCCGGAACGGATCGCCGTGTCGACCGATGGGTGGAAGTTGATCGTTCAGGGCCCCGGTGTGCTGGAATCGGACGCTGTCGGCAAGTCCCGTGTCGAGCTATTCCGCATCGACCGCGACCCGTACGAGAAGACCGATCTGGCCGAGGAACACCCGGAAGTGGTCGGCGAGATGCTCGCCCGGTTGAAGACCTTCCGGCGGCTGAAGATCGACGGCGTTCCCCCCTATGGTGAGGGGCGTGAGGGTTTTGTGCCGCCGAAGGATTGGGTGATCCCAGAGTAGTGTGGGGCTGCTGAGGGCAGAAGACGGGATCTGGGGCACCGGCGGGCAAGGCTGCCGGTCAAGCGGGGGTAATTGGGGCATCTAGGGTGTGCTAAACGTCCATTGACACCCGTGGGGCGTATCGAGTAGAAATCCCCACCTTTTCCTCGTCTTCATTTACCTGCGTTCGGCGACGGGCGGTCTTGGCCTTGCGCCGGCGTGGGCTGTACGTGCTGAAATCGGCTTTTCGTATGTCACCTGAAACTACCGACAAACCAACCGACGAGTTGTCCGCGGCGAAGTCCGGCGGGCTGTTGGCGGCGCCGATGCGCGTGATCCGCGCGGCACCGGATTGGGCGAAGGCCAACCGGCTGAAGGCCGCGTTGATCGCGGTTGCCTGTCTGGCGTCGGTCGGCGGGTTCGTGGTCACGGTGTTGTTGCTGATTCCGTCGGATTCGGACGAGGAGTTGGCAACGCTGGAACGGGCCCTGGACGCCCTGGATGCCGGCTACAACTTCGAGGCCCGCGATCTGGCCGATCGGTTGCTGAAACAGGATACGCTGAAGGTGGAAGAGTTGGGCGGTCCGCCGTTTGTGCTTGGAGCGGTGGCGGCAGCCGAGGCCGATGAGATGTGGCCCAGCACGGACCGAGACCGGAAGTATCTCGCTGCCGCGCGATACCTCGAAGAGGCTCGGGATCGGGGATTTCCACCCGGCCGCCGAGCCGAGGGGCTCTACCTGCTGGGCAAGTGCCTCTACGTAAGCGGCCAGATCCCCGCCGCCCGTCCGAATTTGCTGGCGGCGCTGAAGATCAACAAGCGGCGTAAGACCGAGATCCATGGGCTGTTGGGCAGTGCGTATCTCAACGATGCGAATCCGCAGCTCGATAAGGCGTTGACCGAGAACGGGCACTACCTCGAAGACCGGGGCCTCTCGCCTCAGCAGCGTCACGAGGCATTGGCACAACGCGCGCAGATCCTGTTTCGTTTGGGAGAGACCGCCGAGTGCGTGACCGTGTTGGACAAGATCCCCCTGGACGCGAGCAACCGGGCCGAAGCGACCGTCATCCGCGGGCGGATTCTGATGCAGGAGGCCCGCGCGCTGCGCGCCAATCCGGACGCCACGACGGACGAACTGCAACGGGCACGGCAGAAGCTATTGCAGGCGGTGAAGGTCTTGCGTTACTCGCAGGGGCAGGACACGCTGGACACGCAGGCGACGGGCAAGGCGATGTACCTGATCGGCGTTTGCCAGATGGACCTGGGCAATCAGGACCGGGCGGCGCTGGCGCAGTTTAGTCGCACGAGCAAACTTTTTCCCGATGCCCCCGAGGGACTGGCCTCCGGTTTCCACGAGGCCGAACTGTCGCGGCAGTTGGGACAGGACGCGGCTGCCTTGGCGGCGTACCGGCGGGTGCTTTCTGCGATCACCGAGCCGGAGAACTTCAGCAACCCGTGGATCACGCTCGACCAGTTGCGTGCCCGGGTAACGGCCGCCCATCAACACTATCTGCGAACGCGGAACTTCGAGATCAGCGTTCAATTAACGCGGTTCATGTATCCATTGTTCTCGAAGGTGCGAACGCAGGAGTTGACGGTCGAGAGCTATAACGCCTGGGGCGAGGCGTTGGTGGAGCGAGCGGCCTCGCTGCCGCAGAAGGAGGCGGAGGCAATGCGGCAGGAAGGGCGCGCGAGGTTCCGCCGCGCCGCTCGCATCTACACGCAGTTAGCCCGGCTCCAGATCGCCACGCGGCATTACCACGAGCGGCTTTGGGACGGCGCCATGGCATACTATCGGGGACACGACTATCGCAACGCCGTGCTGATCTTTGAAAAGTATCTTGCCGACGAGACGCAGCCGCAACATCCGCAGGCGCTGGTTCATCTCGGGTCGTCGCGGTTGGCACTGGGTGATCTGGACAAGGCGATTCAGCCGCTAGGCGATTGCATCGACCTGTACCCGCGCGACGCGACCGCCTATCAGGCCCGGCTGGTGGCGGCGGAAGTCTACTTGGAGAAGGGGAAGCCGAAGAAGGCGGAGGCCCTGCTCAAGGAGATTCTCAACGGCGAAGGGATCGATCCGGAGGCGCACGAATGGCGCAGCGCACTGTTTGCCCTGGGCAAGCTGCTGCACGCGGAGCATCGCCACGAGGAGGCCGTCCGACGGCTGGAAGAGGCCGTCGAGCGTTACGGCGAAGACCCCCAATCGCTTCATGCCCGATTCCTCATCGCCGACTGCTATCGCCAGGACGCCGAGCAGGCGCGAGAGCAGCTCGAAAACGACCCGGCCCCGACCGGCCGGGAGCAACGTCTAGCGAAGATCGAGGCGTCGCTGAAGAAGGCCGCGGACGAGTACCGGGCGGTTCGCCTCGCGTTGATCGAACGGCAGGGGCGCGCCAAGCTGACCGCCGCGGAAGCCGCGATCCTGCGGAACGCCTATTTCGCGATCGGCGACCTGGCGTTCCAGTTGGGATCGTACGATCCGACTCAATACGAAGAGGCGATCAAGGAGTACCTGAAGATCACGAGTCTCTACCAGAGCGAGCCGGTCGTGTTGGTAGCCTACGAACAGATGGACCGGGCCTACCATCGCTTGAACCAGCCGTCGGAATCGCGTGCCGCGCTGGAGCAGGCCAAGGTGGTCTTGTCGCAGTTGCGCAACGATGCACCGTTTGAGGAAACGACGAACTACTCGCAACAGCAGTGGGGCCTGCGGCTGGACTGGCTGATCGGTTTGCGTGGAGATGTTGTGCAGAATAACCCCGGACCGTAGAGGACCTATGCCCACTTCGCGAACCGACGTCTTGGCGGAACTGGTCCGTAGCAAACTTGTCTGCTTGGAACAGTTGCATGAGTTGGGGCGGCGACAGTACGACTTGATCGAGCGGGACGATATGACGACGCTCTTGGACGTGCTGGCGGGCAAGCAGCGGACGTTGATGACGCTGCAACAGATCGAACGGGGCCTCGACCCGTTCCGCGGCGAAGACCCGCAACAACGACAATGGCCGACGCCCCAACAGCGGCAGACTTGCAGCGGACAACTCGACCGGTGTGAAGCATTGCTGGATGAGATCGTTCAGCAGGAGAAACGCAGCGAACAGGAGCTGGTGCGGCGACGCGATCGGGTGGCCTCGCAGTTGCAGGGCGCGCACCTCGCCTGCCAGGCCCGCGGTGCCTACACGGCCGAAACTTCGCAGAACGTTAATCAACTCGACCTGCTTTCCGAAACTTAGAAGTTATTCCTGTACGAGTACTTAGGCTCTCCAAAACATAGGACCCGACCGATGAGCGAACATACCGACGTTACTGCGGGCGACGTTATTGCGAGTGACTGTGCGGGGCTTCCCGACCACGTATCGCCCGGCAGCCGCGCCGACCTTGAAACGGTGCTCAACGCCTGGCACTCGGCCACGTTGCGGTTGGAGCAGACGCACGAGGCACTCCGCGAAGAGGTGCGGCGGCTAACCGACGAATTGGAAGCGAAGAACCGCCAACTAGCCCAGAAGAACCGGCTGGCCGACCTCGGCAAGATGGCCGCCCACGTTGCCCACGAGGTTCGCAACAACCTCGTCCCGGTCACGCTCTACCTGAGCCTGCTGCGGCGGCGGATCTCGGACGACTCGGGTAGCGTCGACGTGCTCGACAAGGTGGCGGCCGGGTTCACCGCGTTGGAGGCTACCGTCAACGATCTGCTGCACTTCACGTCGGATCGCGATCCGGTTCGACGTCCGTTTTCGTTGAGGAAGTTGCTCGACGACGTGTTCGGGTCGCTCTCGCCGCAACTTTCCGCCCAGGCCATCGACGTCGAAGTCGACGTGCCGAAGAATCTGGTCGTTACGGGCGACAAGGACATGCTCCGCCGGGTCGTGTTGAATCTGGTACTCAACGCGCTGGACGTCATGCCCGAGGGCGGTTCGCTGGTCGCCACTTCGTGCAACGGACCCCGCGGCATCGAGCTCGAGATCGCGGACGACGGGCCCGGACTGACCGACGACGTGATGGCCCAGGCGTTCGAGCCGTTCTTTGCGGCGAAATCGGGCGGGACGGGGCTCGGCCTGGCCATCGTGCAGCGGATCATCGAGGCCCATGGCGGCGAAGTCACCGCGGCCAATTGCCCCGAAGGAGGCGCAGCGTTTACGCTGCTGTTGCCCCAAACCGACGCCCTAATGGAGGCCGCCGCATGAACGCGAATCCTCACGCCGAAACCTTGCCCGATCTGGGCCGTGTGCTGGTGGTCGACGATCATCGCCAGGCGCGGGAGTCGATGGCTGCCGCGCTGCGCGACTCGGGCCACCGGGTCGATTGCTGCAGTAGTGCGCCCGAAGCGCTGCGGGTGCTTCGCGACGCGAGCTACGACTGCATCGTCACCGACCTGAAGATGCCGGGCATGAGCGGCATCGAGTTTATCGTCCAGCTCGAGCAGCGGCGTTGCGGCACGCAGATCGTGATGGTCACGGCGCACGCCACGGTGGCGTCGGCGGTCGAGGCGATGCGGCATGGGGCGTTCGACTACATCGAGAAGCCGTTTGACGTCGACCGGCTCGACCGGCTCGTCGGCCGGGCGATCTGCCACGGGCGGCTGATGAAGCGGGAACCGGGTGACGACGACGGATCGGGTGCGTGTGCGATGCCGGTGATGATCGGGTCGAGCGACGCCATGCGGGCTTTGCGGACGCGGATTGACCAGGTGGCCCCCACGCCCGAGACCGTGTTGATTACCGGCGAAAGCGGCACCGGCAAGGAGCTGGTTGCCCGGGCGGTCCACCTGCAAAGCCCACGCCGCGACGATCCGTTGATTAGTCTGAACTGCCCGGTGCTCTCGGCCCAGTTGATGGAGAGCGAACTGTTCGGACACGAGCGAGGCGCGTTCACCGGCGCCGACGCGTTGCGGATCGGGCGGTTCGAGATGGCCGACGGCGGCTCGATCCTGCTGGACGAAGTGACCGAAATCGAACTCTCGCTGCAAGCCAAGCTGTTACGCGTGTTGCAGGAACGAAGCTTCGAGCGGGTCGGGTCCAGCCGCACGATTCGCGTCGACGTTCGGGTGTTGGCGACCACCAACCGCGATCTGCTGATGGAGATCGAGGCGGGGCGGTTCCGCGAAGACCTCTTCTACCGCCTGGCCGTCGTGCCGCTGGCCGTACCGCCGCTGCGCGATCGCCGCGAAGACGTTGCCGAATTGACCGACCATTTCTTCGAGCGATGTGCCCGGCGGCTGAATCGGCAGCCGTGTACGCTCGAATCGGCTGCCCGGCAGTTGCTGGCCGACTACGACTGGCCGGGAAACGTGCGGGAACTGGAAAACATCGTTACCCGGGCTAGCGTGCTCAACCTGGGTGATCCGATCCGGGCGGACGACCTGCGGCGGTGGCTGCTCACCGGAGCGAGCGGCGAAGAGGAGTCGGCTGCCGACGACCTGCCGGTCGGGCTGAGCCTGCACGAGATGGAACGCAAGTTGATCGAGGCCACGTTGGAGCACTATTGCGGCCACCGTACCAAGACGGCCGAGGCCCTGGGTATCGGCGTACGAACGCTGTCGGACAAACTCCGCAAATACGGCTACGCCCCGCGAGCAAGGACACTTTCCAAAGCAGGATAAGTTACGGACATCGCCGTGCCGGCGACGGCTAAACGCTGGACCGGCGACGGATAACCGGCAGAACTTGCCGATCGGCCACCCGCAGAAACTGCCGATGGCCGGCAACGACGGAAACTCGAACAGAAACCTACGAGAATCTCCCAGACAACCCAATCACCCCAAAAGCCTACGATACACCAACTTAGAGCCCCCCGGGCGGCACGTCCGGCGCGGCGTTTGACGCTTCGGCGAGCCATTGTGGCACACCGCTTGCATTGAGCGTATCCGAGTGCCACGCGAGCAGCGAAAGCCCAGACAGGAAGACCGAGCGATGTTTTCGAGCATGTTTCAATCGAGCACGATCCCGCTACTCGAGGAGGTGGTCACCTTTTCGCAGTCGCGGCACAAGGTGCTGGCCGCGAACATCGCCAACCTCGACACGCCCGGCTACGAGGTCCGCGACCTGTCGGTGGAGGACTTCCAGGAGCGGTTGCGAGAGGCCGTGGCGGAGCGTCGCCGGCCGCCGATCCATCCGTCGCTGGCGGGCGTGGCGGAGGGTTACCTGTCGCCGGGCGAGATCGGTGGGCGGGACCGTCCGCTGATGGCTGAGATTTCCGAGGATCCCAAGACCATTCTCTACCACGACAAGAGCAACGTAGGGATCGAATACCAGGTGACCGAGATGGTCAAGAACCAAGGGCGACACAATCTGGCGCTGACGTTGATGAGCAACCAGTTCCAGTTGTTGCAGACGGCGATCAGCGGGAGGCTGTAGGGATTTAGGATTTCAGATTTGGGATTTGGGATTTCAGATTGGGGATTTGGAAGGAGATAGAAACGATGCTTACGGCGTTGGATATTAGTACGAGCGGGTTGGCGGCGCAGCGGATTCGGATGGTGACGCATGCGAATAATCTGGCCAACATCTCGACGACCCGTAATGAGCGTGGCGAGGCGGAGCCCTACCAGCGTCGGTTTGTTGTTTTCAAGACGGACGACAGCGTGGGAACCGACGGAGCCTCCGGCGTGAAGGTTAGTCTGGTTGGCACCGAGAACAAGGAGCCGAAGTGGCGACCCGATCCCGACCACCCCGACGCGGTCCAGTCGGGCCCCAACGCCGGCAATGTGGCCTATCCGAACATCAGCATGATGCACGAGATGACCGACGCCATGGAGGCAGCCCGGGCGTATGAAGCCAACCTGGGGGCGATCGAGATTTCCAAGAACCTGGCCCAACAGACGTTAAGGATCCTCGCCTGATGAACCCGATCAACGGTATTTCGTTACCCAACGCGTTATCCGGCCTGGGCGGTCCCTCGTCGCCGCAGGGTGCCGGGGCGTCGGGTACTTCGTTTAAGAACTTCCTGCTGGAGTCGATCCACGAGGTCAACTCGATGCAGAAGGACGCCGACATGGCCGTCGAGCAACTTGCCGGCGGCGGCGACGTCGATCCGGCCGAGGTGCTCACCGCCGTCCAGAA